>JAEZBF010000073.1 GCA_023427545.1 Pseudomonadota bacterium | reverse complement strand
TAGTGTGTCTTTGTTCATCGAAGACGCTGTCGCTCGAACTCAGATGCCGATCCTGACACACCTGTTCAATCAGGGGGGCCGTTTCTTCATGGCCTATGATCGAAATGATGCTCCTGTCGGTTTCGTCCGCTTGATCAAGACCGGGGGAGACTGCGAGATTGTCCTGGTCATCGGCGATCGTGACTCCTGGGGTCGCCGGCTCGGCCCCAGCACCATCCGCGAAGGCTTGAAGATCGCCTTCCTCGAGATGCGAGCCAGGAACGTCATTGCCAAGATCAATCCGGACAACGCCCGCTCGATGAAGGCCTTCGCCCGCTGCGGCTTCCAAACCAGGAGCCAGACGGCGACGCTCAAGTCATTGTCGATCAGCGCTGGCCGTTACCGGCGGCTTCTGCGTGAAGGCGCCATGGCGGGTACTACCGACATCTACATCACCGAGACGGATCAATCGCGGCTTGAGGAACTAATCTGGGTCGAGCATGGGCCTGCAATCGTCGACCTCGAGCACGAGATTGAGCGAGCTATCGTCGTCGCTCCTCAGAGCGTGGCACCGGATGTTGTCACAATGAACTCCAGAGTTCTGCTGCGTCTGGACAATGACGAAAGTGAGTTATCCCTCGTCTATCCCCGGGACGCCGACCACCGCTCCGGCAAACTGTCGGTCCTGTCCGAGGTGGGCGCCGCGATCCTGGGATATCGGGCCGGCAGCGCTATTGATTGGCTGGTTTCAGATCATACTCAACGTATTAGGATCGACAGAGTAATCTACCAGCCGGAATCCTCTGGCGATTTTCATCTCTAGCCGCCTGGGGTGGCTGACGGTCTGAATATTGACCGGTCAGTCCATCAGAGATGCCCGTTTCGTCGGCTTCAACCCCGACGGAATCGGGGACCTTGCGGCCCTACCGATCAAGCACGTCACTCCATCCTTGTGCCCACAGCAGCCCAATGATGCCGCCCTTGCTCGATGGCAGGATGACGAGGGGAATGATGATCGCCAATGGGATCATCGTGATCAAATAGGTCAGCGGGTTACCGAGCCCGTTGAGCTCGAGCTCGAGCATCACAAACGCGATCACGTGCATCATCACCAGCATCACTACCAGCGGAAGGAATAAGCCCACCCGGTAACGCGCAAGCGGTTCTTCACAAACCGGACAGCGCTCTACCTGCTCAATGAAATGGTGAAACAATCGGCCCTTTCCGCATTTCGGGCATCTGCACTTAAGTCCCCGCCAGATCGCGGGCCACACGGGCCTATCTGAAGTACTCATGCCCCAACATCCGCACAGAGCAGGTCATCTGCAAGTCCGAATGCGCCGCTGCGTGCGGCGTTTCGTCTTGCCACGTTGGCTCCTCCAGTCTTGTACAGCTGGGCCGAGAACGGCGATAGACGGCCCTTCATCCTAATGACTTCGTGTGAGCCGTGACCATCATCGACGAGAAGCTTGAACCCATCCTTGCCCAGGTACTCCAGCGCAACGCCGGAGAGCCTGAGTTCCACCAGGCCGTCCGGGAGGTGTTCGAGAGTCTGGGCCGGGTGGTCGCTAAACATCCCGACTACCTTAACGACGGGCTTCTTGAACGGCTCTGTGAGCCGGAACGGCAGATCATTTTCCGCGTGCCATGGACCGATGACAGGGGACAGGTCCAGATCAATCGCGGTTTCCGGGTGCAATTCAGTTCTGCGCTTGGTCCCTACAAGGGCGGCATCCGCTTCCACCCCTCAGTGAACATCGGGATCATCAAGTTCCTGGGTTTTGAGCAGCCCTTCAAGAACGCGCTCACGGGTCTTCCGATCGGGGGCGGCAAGGGTGGATCGGATTTTAATCCACGCGGCCGCTCCGACGGTGAGATCATGCGGTTCTGCCAATCCTTCATGATCGAGCTTCATCGTCACATCGGAGAGTACACGGACGTGCCCGCTGGAGACATCGGAGTGGGCGGGCGCGAGATTGGCTACATGTTCGGCCAATACAAGCGCCTCACCAATCGCTACGAAGCAGGCGTTCTTACGGGCAAGGGCCTCACCTATGGTGGCTCTCGGGCCCGTAAAGAAGCGACTGGCTACGGCGCCACGTTTTTCGTCCAGCACATGCTGGGCCGGAAGGGGACGAGCTTCGAAGGCAAGCGGACTGTGGTCTCAGGCGCCGGAAACGTAGCCATCTACACTATCGAGAAGGTGCATGCGTTCGGCGGCAAGGTGGTCGAGTGCTCGGATTCCAGCGGCTATGTCGTCGATCCAGCCGGCATCGACCTCGACCTGCTGAAGGAGGTCAAGGAGGTGCGCCGTGGGCGTATCGCGGAGTACGCCCGGCTGCGGGGATCGCAAGTTGAGGTTGTCGAGGGAGGTAGCGTCTGGGACGTTCCATGCGAAGTGGCCATGCCGTCGGCCACCCAGAACGAGCTAACGGGCAGGGATGCCCAGACACTGGTCGAGAACGGTGTCATCGCCGTGGGCGAAGGAGCCAACATGCCATGCACGCCCGAGGCAGTGCGGCTGTTCCAGCAGGCGGGCGTGTTCTTCGCCCCGGGCAAAGCGGCCAACGCTGGAGGGGTAGCAACGTCGGCGCTCGAGATGCAGCAGAATGCCTCGCGCGATTCCTGGAGCTTCGCCGAAACGGAGCAGCGGTTGGCTGAGATCATGCGCAACATCCACGATACCTGCGCTGAGACGGCCGAAGCCTACGGATCCTCGAACGACTATGTGCTCGGCGCAAATATCGCCAGTTTCCTCCGCGTTGCCGAGGCCATGCGAGCTCTTGGAGTAGTCTGAGATCGCCCCCAAAGACTGTTTGGTCCGTCGCCCTAGGTGACGTCGTCCTCCCCCGCAGAACCGCCCTCGTTTTCCCAAATGTCCATTCGTTTGACGCTGACGCGGCTGAACCTGAACCGTACACCCGGGCCGCGACCTCGTCCCTCCCGAATGAAAAACGCCCCAGCCTTCTCCAGCGCCTTTTCCAGCCGATCGATTTGAGCCTGTGGGAGTACCGCTCCTGCTTCGAACGATGTGATGTCCGCTTCCGGGACACCGGAGTCGCCGGCAAGCTGATCCAACGGCCAGTTGAGCAGGGCACGCGCGGCGCGACATTGGGCAGAGCTGATCAAAATGAGCCTCTTCCTTTAGCACCTCACTACGAACTATTAGCGCACCCGGCGACAGCTCCTTGCGCTTGTAACGACGTTGCCCCAGGTTCGTTATATCGCGCGTGCTCAGACGTTCAATTGGGACTGCCGCGGGCAAAGGTGAACCGGCGGGGGTGGGCGCGGCTGCGACTCCGGCGGGCGTGGTGCCGGTGCTCCGCGCCACGAGCAGATCCTTGCGGCACTATTCCCTACTCGCCGTTGGAACGGCGCCAGTCGATAGCGTCGTCCAGCCGATCGTCGCCCCAGAAGATCTCCCGATCGACGACGAATGTTGGCGAACCGAAGATGCCGAGCTTACGCGCCGTATTTGTAGCGGCTTCGAGGGCGGAATGTGCCTCCGGAGCGTTGGCTGCATCAATGACCGAGGTGGCCTTCCGGCCGGACGCAGCGATCGATTTCGTCAGATTGGGTTCGCTCCCAGCGGGCTCACCATGCTCGAACCAATAGCGGTAAGCGGCCACTGCATAGTCCTCGATCCACCCTTCGGTCTTGGCGACGATCGCCACCCGGTTGGCGAGTTCGAGCTCCTTGAGCGGATAGGGGGCGGGCAGCTGCGGGGTCAGGCCATAGAGCTTTGACCGCCGCTCTATGTCACGCCACATATAGGTGGCCTTCACGGGCTTGTTGGCGAAGGGAATGTTGTCCATCTCCCGCATGATGGCGCGAACATTGAAAGGCTGCCAGTCGAAGGCGATACCTGTGGCGGCCACGACCTCTCGCAGACGCATCACGCTGAGATAGCTGTATGTGCTGCCGATCGAGAACCAGAACTCCACCTCGTGCCCCCCGCCAAGTTGCGTGACAACAGTAATACCTCTCGTCCTGCCCTCGAAGCGAGCAGCAAGAGGAGCATGCACATGGTGGCCCCTGAGGTGGCGCGAGTTCAACAAGCGCCTCAACGAGTGGATGCAGGACATCCATCGGCCGGCTGAAGACCACGCGCAGCCCTCGCCCGCTCAAGCTGTTCCGAATGCTGCGGAATAGTTGTTTGAAGGGGCAGGGGCCTCTAGAGGCATCCCCGAAATCTCTGCCATTCTGCTCGTGACAATCAGCGGGCCCGCGGAGCATCGATGGACTCTCGCCTCTTTTGGCTCTCGCTCGCGGCGTTCGTGGGAGCGATCGAAGGCGGACTGATCGCGGGCATCCTGCCGCTCATCAGCGACGACTTGGGCGTCAGCCTGGGGCAGGCCGGCCTCCTGGTGCTGTTCTACTCGATCGCCTACGCCTTCGGTCCGCCGCTGCTGGCGCTGTTGCTCGGTGGAGTGGGGCGGCGACGCATCCTCGCCTGGTCCGAGTTCGGCCTGGCCATCTGCGCACTCCTGATGGTGCTCATGCCCTTCTTCGATGGCCTGGTGGTGATCCGGACGGTGCTCGCGGTGGCTGCGGGAACCTACACCGGGACGGCAATGGCGACGGCGGCGATGCTGGCGCCGGCCGGCCAGCGCGGGCGCTACATGCAGGTGATCAGCATGGGGCAGGCCCTGGCCGCCTTGGCGGGGGTGCCGCTTGGGGCCCTTGTGGCCACACAGTTCGGCTGGCGCTTCGAATACGCTGCACTGGCGCTCATGGCGGGGATGGCGGCGCTGGCGCTCTACGCGAAGCTGCCGCGCGGCTTGCCTGGCGACCAGATGACGATCCAGCAGCGCCTTAGGCTGCTGCGCAACCCAGGTGTCGGCACCGCCCTCGTATCGACATTGGTGTTCATGATCGGATCGGCGCCGCTCATGGTCTACATCAGCGCGCTGATGACAGCCGTCGGAGTCGGTTACGAGGCGCTCCCAATGGTGCTGCTGGCCGGCGGCGTGGGCGCGATCGCCTGCAGTGCGACTGCGGGGCGCATGTCCGATCATCTCGGGAGCTGGCAGACTGCGAACATTGCCGGGCTGGCCGTAATTGCCGTCATGGCGATCTTCATCGGACTGCCGCATGTCCCGGCTGGTCAGGCATTGCCGACGCTGATGATGACGGTCGGAGCTCAGGGGTTTGTGGTGCGCACATACTCGATTGCGGTGGCGAGCCACCTTGCTCAGATCGCGCCCGGCGCTGTGCCGGTCGCCATCTCGCTCAACATGTCGGCCTTCATGATAGGCATGGCCGTTGCCGCCGCGGTCGGTGGTGTGGTGGTCGACAGCTTCGGTGCGATGACACTGCCGCTGATCGGCGGACCGCTGGTGGGCCTGGCACTGCTGATCTGGCGCGGCGTGCCTAGAGGTGAGCGCGCCTAAGAACTGCCGCTCAGCTCAGAACGGAGATCTGGGTTCAGCTTGGGCCGCAATCTAGAGTGCGAAACTCCAGACCCGGAAGAGATCGGTCGGAGTGGTGTAGAGGTCTTCGGCCGACCCAAAGCCGGCATCTCGCCCCAATGCGCGCCAGGTGGAAACTGTCTCCGGAAAATCCGCCGCGTGGACATGGTCCGTCATCCGCGTCCACTCGTCTGCCGAATAGGCATGCCAGAACGGCCGCTGCTGGTCCCATCTCGCCATCCAGCTGGGCCGGTCCTCGTCGTCCGGGCTGGTGTTCTCGAACACCAGGAGCCGGCCGCTAGGTTTGAGGATTCCGCGCACCTTACGCATGAAAATGAGCTTCTGCTGGCGCTCTAGATGGTGAAGCGAGAGGCCGATCCAGATGATGTCGACCGGCTCGCGCGTGTCATCGATGGCATCAAGAAAGTCGCGCTGCACCAAGTCTACGGGACAGCCGAGACCGGCGAGGTTCTTGGCCGCGAGCTCCAGCGCAAGAGCGGAGAAATCGATGCCGGTGTAGGCGGCCACGGCTGTCCCCGCGAGGGCGCGGGCGCTCGCGCTGGCGTCGCCGCACGCGATGTCGAGGAAGTGGAAGGGGCGGCGGAAGTGCTCCAGCAAGACGTCGTGCAGCAGCGCATAGGCTTCGCGCTGGAACAGGAAATTGTTCTCGACCATCTTGCGGTAGGTCGCCCATTCCGCCTGGAAGACTGCGATGGTGGTGTCGTCGGCCGCCACATGGCGGCGGTTATCGTCTGACGCAGGCATCGACACGCTCCTCGTTGACCATCCCAACTAGCACCGCACAAACCCCGCCGATAACGGAGGGGGCTACCCAGTGTCGCAGAGGTTGTGGGGGCCGATCTCCGCCACACTGGTCACCCCGGCAAGGCCCATCGTAACGGACAGCTCCCGCCGGATGATCTCGATCGCTCGCGCGACGCCGGCCTGACCACCGGCGCCCAGTCCATAAACGTAAGCACGGCCGATGATGCAGGCGCCGGCGCCCAGCGCGAGTGCTCTCATGACATCCTGCCCTGAGCGGATGCCGCCATCGAACATGACGTCGAGATCCGAGCCAACGGCGTCAGCTATCCTGGGGAGCATCGAAATGGATGACGCTGCCCCGTCCATCTGTCGCCCGCCGTGATTGGACACGACAATGGCGCTTGCTCCCGACTTCGCCGCCAGCTTGGCATCCTCGACATCGAGAATGCCCTTGAGGTTCAGCTTGCCTGGCCAAATGCTGCGTATCCAATCGATGTCACGCCAGTTCAGCGTCTCATCGAACTGGTGTCCGATCCACTCCGTGAGCGCCCGGACCTTATTGGCGCCCCGGACGTAGCCGGCGAGGTTGCCGAAAGTCCGGCGTTTGCCAGTCATTACGCTGTAGAGCCAACCCGGCTTCGTCGCCATGTTGACTAGGTTGGCGAGCTTGAGCGAAGGGGGCACCGAGAGGCCGTTGCGGATGTCAGCGTGGCGCTGCCCCAGCACCTGCAGGTCGACCGTCAGAACCAGAGCGCTGCACTTCGCTGCGATTGCGCGTTCGATCAGCGAACGCGCAAAGCCCCTATCCCTCATGACGTACAACTGAAACCAGAACGGCTTTTCGACTGCGTCGGCCACGTCCTCTATCGAGCAGATACTCAGTGTACCGAGTGTGTATGGCACCCCCGCCCGCTGAGCCGCGCGACAGGCGAGGATCTCGCCATTTCCGCGCTGCAGTCCTCCGATCCCTATCGGCCCGAGTACAACGGGCAACGCCGCGCGCTCCCCGAGTATTGTTGTGGCGGTACTCCGATTGGAAATATCGACCAGCACCCGCTGCCGCAGCCGCACCTGTGCCAGGTCGCCCACGTTGGCGCGAAGGGTCTGCTCCGAGTACGATCCCGCTTCGAGATAGCCGAAGAACGCTTTTGGCACACGTCGCCGCGCCAGATCGCGCAGGTCCTCGATGCATGTCACCCGGTCCATCGCCGAAGCTTTGCCTGGTGCTGGCGCCGGAGTAGCTGGCTCGTACGACGAGACGCGGGAAACTTCATTCATTCCGCTCTCCCCTGCGTTGCTTCGACACGCGGCGAACGAGCAGCCAATTTCATGCAGATGTAAATTCACTAGCGGGTATACTTGCGCTGGGGATAGAATTCGCCATGACCAGGTCATCGCAGCATACCCGTGAACGGATCTTGCAGGCAGCACACCGGTTGTTCCGGAAGGTCGGGTTCTTTCGGGCAGGCGTCGAGGAGATCGCCATCGCGAGCGGCGTGACCAAGCGCACCCTCTACCATCACTTCGAAAGCAAGGACGCCCTTCTCACAGCTGTGCTTAGTGCGCGCGACGACGACATCTTCGCGGTGCCGAACCCCTATGGAGTGGATCTGAAAGGCGAGCCTCATGAGCTTGTCGACCGGCTGTTCAACAAGCTCGTGGAGTGGGCAGGTACGCCGCACTGGGGAGGATCGGGATTCACCCGGCTAGCAGTCGAGCTCGCTGATCTCCCCGGCCATCCTGCTCGGGCCGTTGCTCGCCGCCACAAGGCGAGAATGGAAAGCTATCTCAGCCAAGTCTTCGGAGCCGCGGGCGTGCCGGGTCCGGCAGCCTTTGCAAGGGAACTCGCCCTGCTTCTGGAAGGTGCCATGGTCATGATCTTGCTCCATGGCGACCCGTCCTACGCCTCGGTAGCCGCTGCAGCCGCCAAGCGCTCTCTAGACGCTCGTGGACGCCAGGCAACTCGCGCGTCCCGGCGAGTGGCAGCTTAGGCCTCCTCCTCCGAAATCGTGCAACCGGTCGGTTCCGCTCACCGCCGCATTGACTGCGGCCATCTTCGGAGTTCTCCTCGTAAAGGAACAAAGGTTTGGGGCTGCCCGTTCATGAGCGGGTTGATCGGCATTTTGTTGAGGTTGCGATGCCGATGATCATGCGTTCGCTTGCGCTTCTTCTCGGATGTACCCCGTTGCTGCTTGTCGGGGGAGCTGAGGCGCAGGGTCGGTTGGTGACGGTACAGCTTTCCCAGGTCCAGATGGCGCTTGCCGCTCAGATGGGCCTGGCTGCAAGCATCATCCCCAGCAAAGCCGAGTTGTCCCTCCCAGACGCGGCGAAGGCCTGCGGCAAGGATCCTGCTGAGCTCAAAGAGGACCCGGCAGCCTGCACCGCCGTTGGCGCGACCCAAGAACTCCAAGCTGCGGTTCTGGAGATGATTGCCAACGGTGACACGCCGGCACCAAGCGACGGCCAGTGACGTTTACCTTATCGTCAAGGTTAGTGCGTTCGGGCCGTTCTGTGGCCTATGAGCAGCCGATGGTGCCGTTCTACCAGATCGCCGCGCACGTTTTAGCTGCAGCCCTGCTGCTGCTCGCCGTCATCTACTGGCCGTTCGTCAGCCGCCGGCCCATCCCGCACTGGGCCGAGGCGACCATGCTCCTGGTAGGAGTGATTGCGCTTGGCGGCGCGATCTTCGCGATGATGGTGGGCCACTGGCCTTTCCGAGGCTAATCGGCTCCGCTTCCATCCATAGTTGGAAGGCGTCAGCCCCCGGTCAATTCCTCACCCTATTGGCACCACTTTCCGGCGGCACTCACGTGTGTGCTCTACGATCCGCCCCACCGTTTTCGCCTCCGACTGCTGGCCGTCATCGCGCTAACCCTGCTCACCAGCATCGCGGGCCTATGGGTCTGGACGGTGCGCGCCCCCTTGCGCACGACGGCGGAGGAGCCAACCACTGTCGACCATCCGATCGTGATGGAGAGCGCAGAACCGGTCGCGGTAGCAACTCCGCGCATGAGACCGGTGTCGCCTGGTCCTCGACCTGCCGTGACCATGCGGCCCCCTGAGCTGACGGTGCCAATGCCGCAGGCCACCGAGACTGTAGTGGCCAAGAGCGCTGAGGATCCGACGCCAAACTCCGCGACTGGCGTAGCCGCAAGTGCTGCCGGGTCTGTTGTGCCGGCGGCGGCAACCGTCAAAGAGTCGATGCCGTCAGCGCCTGCGACCATCGAGCCAGTGACACCTGAGGCCGAGCTCTTCGAAGTACGCGCAGATGCTCTGAACGTCAGGGACGCTCCCTCGCTGCGCGCGCCGGTGATCTTTTCCATCGCCGGAGGGACCAAAGTTCCCGTCCTCAAGGTGCAGAGGCGTTGGGCCCAGGTGCAAACGTCGGACGGGAGAATAGGTTGGGTGAACATCAAGTATCTCGCGCGGCCCGCGTCCCCTGGGCGGTAATCCCGAGGCGCCGTGAACGTCTGCGACCCTTGCGACCTGATTGAACCTGAGCAGAGGTCAGGAGTTGGTCTGGCTAAGCAGGAGAGCGAATGTCCGACCAGTCTCTGAACATCAATCCGACCGACAACTCTCCCGCTCGACAGAACGGATGCAGTCCCCACAACGGAATCGCGCTTCCCATCTTTGATGAGGGCTTCCCCGAGGACGAGCGCCTGCCCGAGCAGTTCGAGATGCGCATCACCCAGCGGCCATCGGGCGAGAGCGCACTCGAGTGGAACGGCGTCTTTATCGGCGATCCGCTGACCGATAACATCCTCGATTCGGACGGCTTTCGTTTCCACGACGTCCTCCACCTCGCCAATGCCGCCGTCCTGCACTGGTCGCCGACGATCCGTGCCTTGATCCAGCACCAGAGGAGGAGCGACGCGGCCGTCCGCGAGGCACAGGGACGGGCGGCGTGCCGTCGCCATCGAGGAAGGTCTCACAGCCTGGTTGTTCGGCCGGGCGAAGACCCTGTCCTTCTTCGAGAACCAGACGCGGGTGCCGCGGCATCTGCTCGACACTGTTCACCAGTTCGTCGACGGATACGAGGTCGAGGTGTGTCCGCCTGAGCTGTGGGAGGACGCGATCCTGCAGGGCTACGCGGCCTTCCGGCAAGTCCTGTCACGCAGGGGCGGCATCGTGACCGGCGACCGCACCGCGCGGCGGATCAGCTTCCGTCCTCTGGAGTGAGTTGGGTTCCAGCTACTGTGCGAGCGCGGGGAGGTTGTCCGGAGTATCGTGACACCGCTTCGGGCCACGACGCTGCGGCTGGGGGAAGTCTTCGCCTCATCGATGCTGGCTGGAGCGCGCACGACATCCGCGATTCCGGTTCAGACATGGGTTTCTGATCGGGATCATGTGGACTAATACGGGAGCGCCAAGGCTCTCCCGATTTCCGCCTCTCCCTACCAGGCTTGCTCAAATGTTCATTGGTGCTATTGCCGACGACCTGACGGGCGCCACCGACCTGGCGCTGATGCTCGCGCGCGGTGGGCTCCGGACGATACAGACGATCGATGTCCCGCGCCTCGATACCGATTTTGCCGGCGCCGACGCGGTAGTGGTTGCGCTCAAGTCGCGGACCATCCCCGCCGAAGATGCCGTGGCGCAATCGCTTGCCTCCGCCGAGGCGCTCTTGAGTGCCGGCGCGCGGCAGCTGTTCTTCAAGTACTGCTCTACCTTCGACTCGACCGATGCCGGGAACATCGGCCCGGTTACCGACGCGCTGCTCGCGCGCTTGGGCGAGACCCGGACCATTGCCTGTCCGGCGTTCCCGGCCAACAAACGCACCGTCTACAAAGGTAATCTCTTCGTGGGCGACCTGCCGCTCGCCGAGAGCAGCATGAAGGATCACCCGCTGACCCCAATGCGGGACAGCAATTTGGTGCGCGTGCTGCAGCGGCAGAGCAGGAACCAGGTGTCGCTGATTGCCCACGAGACGGTCGCTGCCGGGCCTGACGCGATAGAGCGGGAGCTCAATCGCGTGGAGGGGGTCGCGATCGTCGATGCCATCAACGAGGCGGACCTTCGCGCTATCGGACGCGCGGTGCGCGGTTTGCGGCTCGTCACCGGCGGCTCGGGCATCGCTCTTGGCCTGCCGGACAATTTCCGCGTCGACGCCACTTCCACGTCTGCGGCGCACTTCGTAGCCGCGCATGGACGTTCGGTCATTCTCGCCGGCTCCTGCTCGACGGCGACCCGGCGCCAGGTAGAGGTGGCGAGAAGCGCTGGTGCGCCGGCCCTGCAGCTCGATCCGCTGGCTATCGCGCGCGGCGGGACGACCGTTGCCGACGCCGTGGAGTTCGTTCTATCCGCACCCACGGTCGGACCGGTGCCAATCGTCTACTCGAGCGCCGATCCAAGCAGCGTTTCCGCGGTCCAGGCGCAGCTTGGCCGCGCCGCCGCCGGCGAGACCGTCGAAGCTTTCCTCGCTGGCGTCGCCCGAGAGCTGCTCCACCGAGGTGTGACGCGATTTCTGGTGGCTGGCGGTGAGACCTCGGGCGCAGTGGTCGGGGCGCTCGACGTCAGTGCCCTAGACATCGGTCCCGAGATTGATCCGGGGGTGCCTTGGACTTTTTCTCGGGGGGAAAATAGGATTGCGCTCGCCCTCAAGTCGGGGAATTTCGGGGCGGACGATTTCTTCCTCAAGGCGTGGCGGATGCTGGAATGACGGAGCTTACGCGCGCCCGGGACCAGATCGTTGCGGCGGGAAAATCCATATTCGACAGGGGGTTGACAGCGGGGTCGACCGGCAACATCAGCGTGCGGTTGTCGGACGGCACCATGCTGATGACGCCCACGAACGCCTCGCTCGGCGCGCTGGAGCCGGAACGGCTAGCGCACGTGGATGATGCGGGCCGCCTGCTGGCCGGCGATAGGCCGACGAAGGAAGCGTTCCTGCATTCCTGCATGTATTGCCAGCGCAGCGCCGACCATGCCGTCGTCCACCTGCACTCGACGCACGCGGTGGCCGTCAGCATCCTCGATGAGGTGTCGCCCGAGGACGTGCTTCCACCGCTGACGGCCTACTACGTCATGCGCGTGGGGCGGCTGCCGCTGGTGCCGTACTATCCGCCAGGCGACGAGGCGCTGGCGCTGGCGGTGAAGGAAAAGGCCGCGGAGGGGCACGCCGTGCTGCTCGCCAATCACGGCCCGGTCGTCTCGGGCAAGACGCTGGCCGAGGCGCAATACGCGATGGAAGAGCTCGAGGAGACGGCGCGGCTCTACCTGCTGCTGCACGGGCGCAAGATCCGGCCGTTGACGGAAGAACAGGTCGCAGCGCTCCGCGCCAAGTAGCTAGAGCGGCTGCAGGTCCGCGGCGAAGCGCCTGGCATTGTTGACGTAGTGGGCCGCCGAGCGCCCGAGGCCGGCGATGTCTTCGGGCGTCAGGGCGCGGACCACCTTGCCCGGCGTGCCGACGACGAGCGAGCCGTCCGGGATGACCTTGCCTTCGGTGATGAGTGCATTGGCGCCGATCAGGCAGTCCCTGCCGATGCGCGCGCCGTTGAGCACGGTCGCACCCATCCCGACAAGCGAATTGTCGCCGATCGTGCAGCCGTGGACGATGGCGCTGTGACCGATGGTGCAGCCGCTGCCGATATTGAGCGGAAAGCCGGGATCGGCATGCAGCACGGCATTGTCCTGGATGTTCGAGCCAGCGCCGATGACGATGTCCTCGACGTCGCCGCGAATGGTCGCCGAAAACCACACGCTGACATCTTCGCCGAGCCTGACCCGACCGAGCACCGCGGCATTCGGAGCGATCCAGTAGAAGCCGGACGGCAGCTGCGGCGTGTGCGCGCCAAGACGGTGGATGGTCATGCTTTCTCCGCACATGGACTGAAAGTGAACAGCATACATCATGCCGGCCGCCCTCCCATGCGCCCACGACCAATCCCATGCTAGATGACAAGAAGTCTGGGCAACAAACACGCGGGGAATGCCATGGCGGGTGTGCGGGTAGGGGTCATCGGCCTGGGTTCGATGGGGCTGGGCGTGGCCCAGTCGCTGCTGCGGGCCGGCTTTGATGTCGCCGGCTTCGATGTCTCGCCGGCCCGGCAGGAAATGTTCGTCGCGGCTGGGGGGCAGACCGCTTCCTCGCCCAGACAGGGGGCTGCCGGAGCCACCGCCGTCGTCCTCATGGTGGTCAATGCCGCGCAGACCGAGTCGGTCCTGTTCGGGGAATCCGGGGCCGCCGCAGGACTGCCGCAG
>JAEZBF010000033.1 GCA_023427545.1 Pseudomonadota bacterium | reverse complement strand
GTCCGCCACAGTCCGCCCCGGCACGGAATAGAGCAGGATTGGCAGCGAAGTGGCGCGCGCAACGGCGGAGAAGTGCTGGAACATGCCCTCCTGAGTGGGCTTGTTGTAGTACGGCACGACCGAGAGCACGGCGTCAGCGCCGACCTCCTCGGCAAAGCGGGTGAGCTCCACCGCCTCGGCGGTCGAGTTAGACCCTGCGCCGGCGATGACCGGCACGCGCTTGTTGGCCACCTCGACGCAGATCTCGATGACCCGGCGATGCTCCTCATGGGTGACGGATGGGCTTTCGCCGGTCGTACCCATCGGCACGAGGCCATGGGTGCCCTCGGAGATCTGCCAATCGACGAATGCGGAGAAGGCCTTCTCATCGAGGTTCCCGTTTGCGAACGGGGTGATGAGCGCCGTTATCGATCCTCTCAGCATTCGGATGTCCTCGTATCGCGCCTTGACGGCGCCTAATTGGGCTGCTGCCAAACTGTGGCCGCGCCGGCTTCACGCCCGCGCCACGATTGGGCACCATAGGTACGCCAGTGCCGTGCCACAAGCACCGGCGCTAGGCAACACGCAAGGCTTGGCCGCAACCCAATCTTCATGCCGCAGGGGCAGAGTTGTGGTCGAGGCGACGGGGACACCTTGTTGCACTTGGAGCGGGGAAAAATCGGGACTGCAATGATGCGGATCGGCAGGCGCAACGGCATTCTTGCCGTCCTTGGGCTGGCGGCGCTCCTGGGCACTGCTTTCGCCTTTGCGCCGCCAACAAGCCCCACGACCGTCGAGGCGGCGGCGGCCAGGGCGGCCGCGGCTGCCGTGGTCACGGCGAGCGTCGGTCCGGCCGTGCCCCAGCCGCTTGTTGCATCGAGCATAGATCTCGCCTCAGCCAGTCCCCCAACTACAGACAGCGTGGACGTCGCAACCGCCGACCCCATCGTCACCGGCAGTGTCGGGTCGACAGCTGCTCTCGCAGATGCCGATGCCGCAATCGGAACGCCTGCGTTCCGCGCTGCGCTGGCCCTCATCGACGACAAGGACTACGCCGAGGCCTACGAGGCCGCACGTGCGCTACCCGACAACATGGAGCGGCGCACGATCCAGTGGGCGGCAATCCAGTACGGCAGTGGGGCGATCGACTACGCCAGCATCCAGCGCTTCTCAAACGACGCCCCCGATTTCGCCAACGCGAGCCTGTTCAAGACCAGGCTCGAGCAGTCGCTGACCAGGAGCGGTCCCGGCAATGCCGAGGTCATCGGGCTGCTCGGCGGCGAAGAGCCGACCACGATCGAGGCGCGGATCGCACTGGCTTCCGCCTATCTGGCGGATGGCCAGAAAGCGCAGGCGACGAAACTTGCGCGCGCGCTCTGGGTGGAAGAGTTCCTCAGCGCGCCGACCGAAAAGCGGGTGCTGGACAAGCTCGGCGAGCTGCTGACCCGCAAGGATCACTGGGACCGCGCCGTCCATCTCATGATGAACGACCGCGCCTCCGGCGTGGAGCGGCTCATGAAGTTCATGACGCCCGGCCAGAAGTCGCTGGCGGTGGCGCGGAACGCCGTATCGCGCAAGGCCAAGAACGCCAAGGCGCTGCTCGACAAGGTCGACCCCGACTACCAGACGAACCCCGTCTACATCTTCTCGCGCGTGCAGCGCGCGCGGCAGGCCGGCCTGCTCGACAGCGCTGTCGAATGGCTCGACAAGGCAACGGGCCCCCTGCCCGATGCCGAGGACTGGTGGTACGAGCGGCGGTCGATCGTGCGCCAGCTGCTCGCCGACGGCGACGCCAAGCTCGCCTACCGGGCGGCCGACGGTTACACCGATGGACCGGAGGGGCGGCTGGTCGAGGCGCACTTCCACGCCGGCTGGATCGCCCTTGCGTTCCTCAACGACGCCGCGAGCGCGCGCACGCACTTCGAAGCGATGAGCAAGGTCTCGACGCTGCCGGATTCGGTGACACAGGCCCAGTACTGGCTTGGCCGCGCCCTGATCAAGCTCGGCGACAAGGATGCGGCAAAGGCGGCGTTTACCACCGCCTCATCGCACGGCACGACTTACTACGGCCTCCTCGCCCGCAACGAGCTGGGGCTCGCCGGCGCTGGCCTTCGCGACATGCCCAAGTGGCGCGACAGCGAAGCCGCGTTCGACGCGCGCGACGTCGTCCGAGCCGTCCGGCTGCTCGCGGCGAACGACAAGATATCGATGGCCGAACCGCTGCTGCGGACCTACGCCTCGAACCTGACCAGCGGGCCGGAGCTGCTGCTTGCGGCAAGGCTGGCGCAGTCGATCAATGCCCATCACCTCGCGATCGCCATTGCCGATATCGCGGAAAAGCAGGGCACGCCGCTCGATCTCTTCAGCTTCCCCAAGGACGGGCTGCCGAACGCCGCGTTGGCCGCGATCGACAAGGCTGCAGTTTATGCGATCACGCGGCAGGAAAGCCGGTTCCAGCCCGGCGCCGTCTCGAGCGCGGGCGCGCTGGGGCTGATGCAACTGATGCCGGAGACCGCCAAGGAGACGGCGGCGAAGGTCGGCGTCTCGTACTCGCGTTCGCGGCTGACCGACGATCCCGCTTATAACGCGCTGCTCGGCTCCACGTACCTCGCGGCGCAGCTGTCGCGCTACGAGGGCTCGCTGGTCCTTGCCGCCGCCGCCTACAATGCGGGGGCGGGCAACGCCAACAAGTGGATCAAGGCCTATGGCGATCCGCGGCAGGACAACGTCGATCCGGTAATCTGGGTCGAGCTGATCCCGTTCCAGGAAACGCGCAAATACGTCCAGCGCGTGCTTGCGAACTATCTCGTCTATCGCACGAGGTTGGGCGACGACCAGATGACGATCGCGCAGGCTTTGCGGCGCATCCCCGACTGACGGGCTTGCGGGGCACCGCGCCTCTGGTAAGGCTTGGCGATGCCCCGCCCCCTGCCCCAGGATCACCCCCCGTTCGACGCGCTGCCCGTCCGCTACATCACAGTTGGACGCGGCCGTGCGCGCATTGCCGTCCACGTTGCCGGCCGCATCGACGAAGGCGCGCTGCCGGTCATCTGCGTGCCGGGCTACCAGCGCAACATGAGCGACTTCGCCGATTTCATCGGGCAGCTGCACCGGCAGCTCGAGGCCGACTGGCCGGTGGTCCTCATCGACCTGCAGGGACGCGGCCGTTCGACGGACCGGCCGTGCCGCCAGTCCTACCTCTCGACGAGCGATGCGGAGGACGTTGCGGCCGTCGCCGACGCGCTGGGGATCGCCAGCGCGGTGCTGCTCGGCCAGGGCCACGGCGGGCAGGTGCTGATGGCGCTCTCGGCGCTGCGGCCGCTGCTCAATGCCGGCACGGTGCTGATCGACGCCGGGCCGCGGTCCGATCCGCGCGGTCTCGTGCGGCTGCGCAACAACCTCAACGACATCGGCAGCCTGCGCGGGGAGACGGCGTTCCGGCGCATGACCCGGCAGATGCTGGCGACTGACTACCCCAGCGCCACGGAGCAGTTGCTCGACCGGCTTGCGCTGCGCACCCACTTCCTCGACCGTCGCAGGCGGGTCCGTGAGCTGTTCGACCCGCGGCTGCTGCAGATGCTGGAGGGATTCGAGCACGACGACATCCTCGTCGCCCAATGGCCGCTGTTCGCCGGGCTGGGCACGGCGCCGCTGCTGCTGATGCGCACGCAGCGGACCGACCAGCTCCGCCGCGAGATATTCGAGGAAATGATGCGGCGGCGGCGCGACACCGAGGGCTACGTCATCGACGGCCAGGGCTCGCCGGCGCTGCTCGACAATGCCGATGACGTGCGGCCAATCGCGACGTTCATCCGCAAGGTGCGGCTATGGACGCAGCGGTTCGGGAACGCGGCGTGACGGAGTGGTGCCGGGCGGCGGCGCCGCGCTCCGGGGCGAGGAGCTTGCGGCGAGTTCGCGGGCCTTGCTGATCCACTTCTCGCGGCTGATGCGGCCGGGGAAGCCGAAGCGGTCCTCCACCCAGGCGGTGGTCCTGCGGTCCCACGCGGCGACCTGGTCGAAATGGTAGATGCCAAGTGCGTTGAGCTCGCGCTCGATTGCCGGTCCGATGCCCTTGATGTGCTTGAGGTTGTCCCTGCGGCCATCGCGGGGCGCCGGCAGACGGGCGGGTGGTGCGGGGCTGCGGGATGTCGTGGGTTCGTCGCGAGTGATGACACCGCGTAGGGCATGGCCGGCGAGGCAGCCGGCGAGGTAGACGCCGCTCGCGAGGGCGGCCAGCGGGGCGAATTCCACCAGGGTCACTCGGCTCCTCCGCGCGGATAGCTGAGCCAGCCGACGCCGAGGCCAGCCGCCGCCGCGAAGAGCAGCGCCGGCCAGCAGGTCTCGACGAGATACAGCAGCGCCCCTAGCTCCACGCCCGACTACCCAATGGATCGGGCTAGTCTAGTCGGCGCGCCTTTCTCATTCGTTCTCGTCGGCGATGTTGAAGACGATCCGGCGGTTGGCCTGCTTGCCCTTGGCGGTGTCGTTGGAGGCAACCGGCAGGCTCTCGCCGTAGCCTACCGCATAGAGCCGCTCCTCGGCGACGCCAAGCGCCACGAGCTCGGCAACCACCGCCTCGGCGCGCGCCACAGAGAGCGCGAGGTTGAGGTCCTCGGGGCCATCGGCGTCGGTGTGCCCCTCGACGCTCACCGCGGCCTCGGGGCACCGGTTGAGATCCGCAGCCAGTTCACCCAGGGCGGCCACCGACTCATCGGTCATCGTCGCCCGTCCCGACTGGAAGAGGATGCTGTTGCGGGCGGAGAAATCCGCAAGCTCCTTGCGGCAGAGCTCGAGCGGCGGCGTCAGGGCAACGTCGGTGCTCCAGCCGTTGAGGCTGGAGAGGGCTTCAACCGCAGCGGTGCGCCGGGCATCGTTGTCCGCAGTTCCGCGCAATGTCCACTTGGCGCCGTCGAACCCGACCTCGCCATCCGAAAGATGCGTCAGGGCCTCAATGCCGGCGCGGGCGTTCGGGATGAAATCAGCGGGCATGTTCCCGGCCACGCTCATCTGGTCAGTCGGTACGTTGCCGGCGATGACACCGAAGTAGCTCCGCGCTGCCTCGGCCGGCACTGCCCCTCGCAGGGCGAGCGGACCACCGGCTGTGCGCACCGCGTCGAAGAGCGGGGGACCGGCCGGTGCGATTGGAGCCGCGGGTTCGGCGGGTGTGGCGGCACTCGCCGCAGCTGTTTCGGCTACCTCAACGGGTTCCTCTGAAGCGAGGGCAGTCGGCTCCGGTGCCGCGGCGAGCGGTGCGTCGATGGCTGTCCGCCAGGAAGCGGGCGCCGTGGTCGCGGTCGCGAGCGCGGCTACGGCAGCTTCGCCGTCGGCGGTGCTTTCGGAGGTACCCGACAGGCTCCAGCCCGTGCCGTCGAAGGACACGGTGCCGGACTGCAGGTGCTCGAGTGCAGCAAGGCCGGCGAGCACGTCGTTTACGAAACCTTCCGGCTCGCCGCGCGCGATCTCCATCGTGTCGCTCGCGATGGTGCCGGCCCGGACGGCGATGTAACGCCTGAGACCCTCGTTGCCGACATGACCGCTCAGCGTGTAGCTGCCATCGGCCGCCTTGGTTGCCGACCAGGTGAAGGGATCGGCCACGAGGGGAAGTGCCTCCGGCGCGGTGATCGCGACTTGCCAGCCCGAGGTGTCGGCCGTGGCCGCAAGGGTTGCTTTCGCATTCGCCGCGACTTCGGCGTCGTCGGTCCGTGCCGTGAACGACCATCGGCCGTTCTTCAGCAGCACGACTCCCTCATCGAAGCTCTGAAGCGCGTCCACACCGGCAAGGGCCGCAGCGGCGAAGTTCTCCGGCCCGCCGGCACCGAGCTTGGTGGTGTCGACGACGTTTCCCTCGATCTGAGCGGCGAGATAGGCCTGCATCCCCGCGGTCGGCAGGTAGCCCGACAGCGCGATGGTGCCGGCAGGCAGTTTTTCGGCCTTGAATGAGTAGGGCTCGATTTTGGGCAGCGTGGCCGCGGTCGTCTTCGGCAGCTCGACGGCAAAGCGCCAGTTGCTGAGGTTGGCCGCCTTAAACGCCGCTTCGGCGTTCATCGCCTGGAGCGGGTCTTTGGCGGTTCCGGTCAGACTCCACGCCTTGCCATCGAACTCGAGCTTGCCCTCTTCGAGTAATGCCAACAGCTTGAGACCGGTAGCTGCAGCAGCTTCGAAGCCAGCCGGTGCTCCCTTTGTCACCCTGAGGCCCGTCGCATCGACGGCACCCGAGGCCAACTGCTTTGCCAGGTCGTCGGACGGGACATTCCCGTCGAGGCTCGTTCCGCCAGACTTCCGCGTGGCCGTGAAAACGAAGCGCGCTGGTGCCGGCTGATCCAGCGTGATGATCGAGTTGGCGCCGCCAAGCTCCCGCGGCTGCGCCTGTGCGACATGAACGCCCTCCATCCGGGGCGATGATGAGTTCCCGGTGAAAACAACCGCCGCCGGCACTCCGGCGAAAGCAGGTATCCCGGCGGACGCCGTCAGAAACCCCACCGCAAGCCCGAACGTGGCTGCGCGCTTCCAAATCACACCG
>JAEZBF010000025.1 GCA_023427545.1 Pseudomonadota bacterium | reverse complement strand
ACCACGACGCGCAGCAGGTAATCGACGTCGCCGCTCATGCGGTAGAACTCGACGACCTCGGGGAACTCGTCGATCACGCCGGAGAACTTCCGCATCCAGGCTTCGTTGTGCTCGTTGGTCTTGACCGCCATGAAAACGGTCACCCCGGCGTTCACCTTAACGGGGTCGAGCACGGCGACCCGGCCGCGGATCACCCCGTCCTCTTCCATCTTCTGGATGCGTCGCCAGCACGGGGTTGTGGACAGCCCGACCTTCCGCCCGATCTCGGCGACCGGCATGGTCGCGTCCTTCTGGAGAAGCGTCAAAATCTTGCGGTCGATCTTATCCACGGCCGAACAAGCCCCCTGAAATCAGTTTGCGCAATACGCCTGTCGTGCTTGCAAAGAAGGGCAGACTGTGCCCCGAGAGAGGCAATTCAAGGCCCTGGCATTGCGCTTGTCAATGCTCCGGAGGCATCAGACCGAGTTGAGTTTCATACCGATCGCGAGGGCTCCGGGCGATCAGCCGAACCAGGCGCCGATCCAGCTCCAGAGGTCGAAACCGGCGGCCTTGTCGCGCCAGTCCCTGGGGTGCTCGAACCGCCCGGCCCAAAGGCCGCGATGCCCGGCGCGCGCCTCTGCCTCCTCCCGCGCGTAGTCGCCATTCGCGACCGCCAGCCCCTCGCTGACGATCGCGCCACCGACGTCCTTCCCACCTGCCGTGCAGTGCGCCAGGAGGCGGCCATACTGGTCCCGCCGCTCGCCGTTGCACTCAAGCGCTCCGCCGGACACCAGCCGCGCCAGCGCCTCGCGGGCAGCCGAGCCGCAGTTCCAGTCCCGGCCTGCAGCGTCGCCACAGGTCTGGTCGAGCTCGGGCGCATCGAGCCCGAGCAACCGGATCCGCTCGTCGCCGATCCTGACGGTATCTCCATCCACCACGTGTGCGGCCCCGCTAATAATCGCGCCGTCGGCACCGGAATCGCGAAGCAGGTAGAGCGCACCCATTACGAGAACGAGCAGGGCGAGCGTGCCCACCCAGCCCTGCCCCTGGCGCCGGCGGGCGTTCCGCAGGGCCCATCCGCGGCGCGTCCAATCCGGCATTTTGGCGCGCCTTCTCACCGGCCCCTTCACCCCCCCTTAACCACGAAAGACATAGGGTTTGTCCGACGCTGTAGCGGGTGCGTCATTACCCGTCATTCGAGTAGCACGAGTTCGTACCAGATGCCGTTGCAGCCGGCACAGACCGAAGCCGACGTGCGCTCGCTCATGGGGCGCGAGCCGCGCCGCAACACGCAGAAAACCGTTTTCGACGCGCGCCAGCGGCTGACCTCGAGCTCGGGCACCCGCGCCTCGTTCGACTTCGAGCTGCTCGACGAATACGCCAGTTCACGTATCTCGAGCGCACTCGCGCTCCCGGCGCTGATGCTCATCCTCGCGCTGTTCTCGAGCCTCTGGGTTCCGGCCGCCGCAGCAATCGTCTGGGCCGGGGTGCTCATCGCCGCCAACACCGTCGTCGTCCTGCTCTCCCGCAGCTTCAAGCGCAGCGACCGCAGCAAGTTCAACGCCCAGCGCTGGAGCACGCGCTTCATCGCCGCCGAAGCCGTCTACGGCACCGCCTGGTCGCTGCTCGCGCTCTTTACCCTGACCGGCGGCGGCCAGAACGTTGCCGTCGTGATGTTCGCCATGGTGCTGGCGGGCGTCGCCGCCAACGCTGTTTCCACCCGCACGCTGCCGCCTGCGACCCTCGCCAGCACCCTGCCCGCGACCCTCGCGGTTACGGTCAACCTCCTCATCCTCGGCGGCCTGCTCAACTACTCGCTCGCGGCGGTGACGCTTGGTGGCGAAATCTTCTTCGTCTATCTCGCCCGCCAGCTCCATCGCTCTGAGCTCGAAACCGTCGTTCACCAGGCCGAGAAGGACCAGCTCATCACCGAGCTGCAGGAAGCCCGGCAAATGTCGGACGAGGCGCGCCGTCACGCCGAGCAGGCCAACATCGCCAAGAGCCAGTTCCTCGCCACGATGAGCCACGAGCTGCGCACGCCGCTCAACGCCATCATCGGCTTTTCCGAGGTCCTCAAGTCCGAGCTGCTGGGTCCCCATAGCGTGCCCCAGTACAAGGAATATGCCGGCGACATCCATGCATCGGGCCAGCACCTGCTCAACCTCATCAACGAGCTGCTCGACCTCTCCCGCATCGAGGCGGGCAAGTACGAGCTCAACGAAGAGGTCGTCTCGCTCGTCGAGATCGCCGAGGACTGCCGCCGGATGATGGAAATCCGCGCCAAGGCCAAGGGCATCGAGCTCACCTTCTCGGCGACCGAGCACCTGCCCAAGCTCTGGGGAGACGAGCGCGCCATCCGGCAGGTCGTGCTCAACCTGCTCAGCAATGCGATCAAGTTCACGCCGCAGCAGGGCAAGGTCCAGCTGATGGTTACCCGCAGCGGTGACGGCGGCCAGCTGATCTCGGTCCGCGACAATGGTCCGGGCATCCCCGAGGACGAGATTGCGACCGTGCTCGAGTCCTTCGGTCAGGGATCGCTCGCGCAGAAGACCGCGGAGCAGGGCGCCGGCCTTGGGCTGCCCATCGTCCAGAAGATCATGGAGCTGCACCAGGGCCGCTTCGACCTGTTCTCAAAGCTCCGCTTCGGCACCGAGGTGATCGCCACCTTCCCCCGCGCCCGCGTCATGGACGCTCTAGCGCCGGTGGTCGAGAAGAAAGAGCGGCTGCAGATCTACTCCGAAGCCCGCCGTACCTCCTAGGCGTCCTTGCCGCTCACCCCAGCAGCTGCAAAAGTCGCCATGTTGAGGTGAAGGTGTAGCGCAGTCTTGCAGAGCACCGCCGCGAGCGCCGGCCCCGTGCCCTCCCCCAGCCGCATGCCGAGGTCCAGCAGCCCGCGCCTGCCCATCGCTTCCAGCGCCCGCGCATGCGCGTGCTCCGCCGACACGTGCGCGAAGATGCAGTGGTCGATCGCCGCCGGATTAACCGCGTGAGCCACCGCCGCCGCCGCGGTCGCTACGAAACCGTCGACGATCACCGGGATCTTGTGGTGCCGCGCCGCAACCAGCGCACCTAGCATCGCGGCGATCTCGCGGCCGCCCAACCGCGCGAGCACCGCCAGCGGGTCGTCGAGCCCTGCGCGATGCAGCGCGAGCGCTCGATCCACCGCCGCGGCCTTCCGCGTCAGCCCCGCATCGTCGACGCCGGTGCCGCGCCCAACCCACTCGGCACCGCTGCCGCCATAGAGCCCCGCGTAGACCCCAGCCGCCACGGTGGTATTGCCGATGCCCATTTCGCCCAGGCACAGCAGGTCGGGCCGACCGGCGATCGCCTCCATCCCGTAGGCAATCGTCGCGGCGCAGGTGCGCTCGTCCATCGCCGGGCCCAGCGTGATGTCGCCGGTGGGCAGCTCCAGCGCGAGCTCGAACACCCGCAGGTTCAGCCCGTGCAGCGCGCAGATCTGGCTGATCGCAGCGCCGCCATCGGTGAAGTTCTTGACCATCTGCGCCGTCACTTCCCGCGGGAAGGCGGAGACGCCCTGGTCGGTTACGCCGTGGTTGGCGGCGAACACCGCGACCATGGGGTTGTCGAGTGTCGGCGGCGCCTTACCCTGCCAGCGGGCGAGGAATTCGACCAGCTCTTCTATGCGCCCCAGCGACCCCGCGGGCTTGGTCAGCGTCGCATCACGTTCCCGCACCGCTGCGACAGCCGCCTCATCGCCGTCCGGCACGAACTGGAGGAGCTCGACGATGTCGGCAAAGGGATTGGGCATGGGCGCTCCACAGCGTCAGACCTAGGCCGGGGTTGCGCGCCGGGGTCAGGTTTGCGACCTCTAGCCGCTCATCCAGGGAAGCGCAATTGAACGACGACTATCCCGAGCCGCCGCCGCGCCATTCCGGCGGGCTCGCTCCCAACTTCGCCGGCGACCTGACCATGGGGCTGCGCTTCTATTCCCGCGTACCGCTCGCCAGCCTGCCCTTTCCGGATGAGCCGCCAGAGCTCAACCGCATGGCGCTGGCGCTGCCCTTCGTCAGTCTGCTGCTCGGCGCGATCCCAGCGCTGCTGCTGATCGTCCTCACGCTCATCGGCCTGCCCGGCATCTTCGCCGCGGGCCTGGCCGCTATCGCCTACCTCGCCATCACCGGCGCCATGTCGGAGGACGGCCTTGCCGATGCCAGCGACGGGCTGTTCGGGGGTGCCACCGCCACGCGGCGACTCGAGATCATGCGCGACAGCCGCCACGGCACCTACGGCGTGCTCGCGCTCGTGCTGTTCATCCTGCTGCGGATCGTGGCGGTCGGCGCGATCGCGGCGCTGCACAGCCTCGGCGCCGGCGCCCTTTGGCTCGCGGCGATGATCCTCTCACGCTCAGGCTCGCTCTGGCTCGCGGTGGTACTCCCACCGGCGCGCACCGACGGCCTGTCGGCCGCCGTTGGCGGCGTCACCCGCCCCGCATTCGCCGTGGGCGCGATTCTGGCGCTGATCATAGCCGCCGTGCTGGCGATCCCTGTGCTCGGCCCCATCGCCCTGCTGATCGCGCTGGCCTTCATGGTGGCAGTCGCCGCCGGCTGGACAATCTGCTGTCAGCGGCTGGTGGGCGGCCAGACGGGAGACCTCATCGGCGCGCTTCAGGCGCTGCTTGAACTGGCCGCGCTCACGGTGTTTCTGATCTTCGCCTAGACTGGCCGCGCGATTAAAGCTTTGGTAGGCACGCTTGAATAGCGGCGAGCGAATGCCTTCATTACGGGTGGTCCGCAATCCCGCGCCCGAGGGCCCTGCGCATGCTCTTCATCGCTTTTGCCCTCGCGATCGCAGCCTGCCTCGCACTGCTGATCAGCGCCGACGCCGGATCGATGCTTGGGCTGACGCCGGAGCAAACCGGCCAGGCACTGCCCGGCGTCATCCTGCTCATCGTACTTGCCGGCAGCCTGTTCGTGCGCCGGCGCCGCTTCGGAGAGCTCATGGGCAACCTTGTCACCTGGGTCGCCATCTTCGGCATTGTCATCGTGGGCTACACCTACCGCGACGATCTCTCGGGCGTTGCCACCCGTGTTTTCGGCGAACTGCTCCCGGGGGCGCCCGTAGTGGACACGGAGAAGGGCACAGTCACCTTTCGGCGCGGCCGCGGCGGGCACTTCCAGGTCAACGCCAACATCAACGGCGCCAACATCCCGCTGATCTTCGACACGGGTGCCAGCGCGGTGGTGCTGAGCGCCGAGGACGCGCGGTCGGCGGGGATCGATCCGGAAACACTGAGCTACACCGTGCCGGTCTCTACGGCCAACGGCACCGGCCGCGCGGCGGTAGTTCAACTCGACACGATAGACGTTGGCGGCATCATCAGGCACCGCATCCGGGCTTTCGTCGCCGAGCCCGGCGCGCTGGACACCAGCCTACTGGGCATGACGTTCCTCGAAACGCTCGACAGCTACAGCGTTACCAGCCGCGGCCTCGAACTCGCGGGCTGAATCGCCGCACTTGATGTCGACGCCCGCCCTCCCAGATACGGTAGGACGACAGCCAAGGAGGACTGCCCGATGAAGTGCCCGATCGACGACATCGACCTCGTGATGAGCGACCGCTCTGGGATCGAGATCGACTATTGCCCCAAGTGCCGCGGCGTGTGGCTCGATCGCGGCGAGCTGGACAAGATCATCGAGCGCAGTGCCGCGCCGCAACAGGAGCCACGGCGTGAGGACACCCGCTACGCCGAGGCACCCCGCTTCGGCGGTCAGCCACGCTACGGCGACGACCGGCATGATGACCGGGACCGCAAACGGCCCTACAAGAAGCGCGAGTCATTCCTCGGCGAACTCTTCGACTTCTGACGCCACGCACCAGCGGAGACCGCTATTGCCCCAGCACCCAGATGACGAACGCCTGCTGCGAGTGGCCTTCGATGTGGCCAGACGCTCCCGTGAAAGCGGCGATCATCCCTTTGGCGCTATCCTTGCAGATGCCGGCGGCAACATCCTGATGGAACAGGGCAACGGCTATTCCTCCGAGGGCGGCGACCGAACCGCTCATGCCGAACGGCTGCTCGCGTCGCGGGCAGCCAAGACGTACGACCTGCAGACGTTGGCCGGCTGTACGCTCTACACCTCGGCCGAACCCTGCGCGATGTGCTCGGGCGCCATCTACTGGGCCGGCATCGGCCGCGTCGTCTT
>JAEZBF010000258.1 GCA_023427545.1 Pseudomonadota bacterium | reverse complement strand
CCATCGAGCCGGTGACATTGTCGGCATAGAGGATGACGCGGCCATCGACGTTGCGGGCGGCGCGGCCGATGGTCTGGATCAGCGAGGTCTCGGAGCGGAGGAAACCCTCCTTGTCGGCGTCGAGGATGGCGACCAGCGCCACTTCGGGGATGTCGAGGCCCTCGCGCAGCAGGTTGATGCCGACCAAGACGTCAAAGACGCCGAGGCGGAGATCGCGGATGATCTCGATGCGCTCGATGGTGTCGATGTCCGAATGCATGTAGCGAACCTTGATGCCCTGCTCGTGCATGTATTCGGTGAGGTCTTCGGCCATGCGCTTGGTGAGCACGGTGACCAGCGTACGGTAGCCGTCGCGGGTGACGCGGTGGATCTCGTCGACGACGTCGTCGACCTGGGTCTTGGCGGGGCGCACCTCGACCGGCGGATCGACGAGGCCGGTGGGGCGGATGACCTGCTCGGCGAAGACACCGCCGGCCTGCTCCATCTCCCATGAGCCGGGGGTGGCGGAGACGTACACCGTCATCGGGCGCATGGCGTTCCACTCCTCGAAGCGGAGCGGGCGGTTGTCCATGCAGGAGGGGAGGCGGAAGCCGTATTCGGCGAGCGTCGCCTTGCGGCGGAGGTCGCCGCGGTACATGGCGCCGAGCTGGCCGATGGTGACGTGGCTCTCGTCGACGAAGACCAGCGCGTTGTCGGGGAGATATTCGAACAGCGTCGGCGGCGGCTCGCCGGGCTTGCGGCCGGTGAAGTAGCGCGAATAGTTCTCGATGCCGGCGCAGGAGCCGGTTGCTTCCATCATCTCGAGGTCGAAGAGGGTGCGCTGCTCGAGCCGCTGGGCTTCGAGGAAACGGCCGGCGCCGTTGAGCTCCTGCAGGCGGCCGGCGAGCTCCTGGCGGATTTTCGCGATGGCGCCGGTGAGGGTGGCGCGCGGCGTCACGAAGTGGGAGTTGGCGAAGATGCGGACCGAGAGCAGGTCGGCGGTCTTCTTGCCGGTCAGCGGGTCGAACTCGGCGATCGACTCGATCTCGTTGCCGAACAGCGAGATGCGCCAGGCGGCGTCCTCGTAGTGGGCGGGGAAGAGTTCGATGGTGTCGCCGCGCACCCGGAAGGTGCCGCGCACGAAGCCGGTGTCGCCGCGCTTGTACTGGATCTGGGTCAGCGCGTGGAGGAAGGCGCGCTGGTCGATGGTCGTGCCCTTGCGCAGGTCGATGGTCATGGCGGTGTAGTCTTCCACCGCGCCGATGCCGTAGATGCAGCTCACCGAGGCAACGATGATGACGTCGTCGCGCTCGAGCAGGGCCCGCGTCGCGGCGTGCCGCATGCGGTCGATCTGCTCGTTGATGGTCGATTCCTTCTCGATGTAGGTGTCGGTCCGCGGCACATAGGCCTCGGGCTGGTAGTAGTCGTAATAGGACACGAAGTACTCAACAGCGTTCTCGGGGAAGAACTGCTTCATCTCGCCGTAGAGCTGCGCGGCGAGCGTCTTATTGGGGGCGAGGATCAGTGCCGGCCGCTGGGTGCGGGCGATGACCTGCGCGGCGGTGAAGGTCTTGCCGGAGCCGGTGACGCCGAGGAGGACCTGGTCGGTCTCGCCGTTCTCGATGCCTTCGACGAGTTCGGCTATGGCGGTGGGCTGGTCGCCGGACGGGTTGTACTCGGTGACCAGCTTGAACGGAATGCCGCCCTCGGACTTGCTGGGCCGGACCGGGCGGTGCGGTCGCCAGGCGGTGTTGCCCTCGACCTCCTTGCGGCCGTGCAGGATGATGTCCTCGAGGGCCTTCACGGTGGCCGAGATGCCGACGTGGCCGACCTCGGTGCCGATCCTCGCGGGCCGGCTGCCGGCGAGGATCGACGAGCCGGCGATGTTCGAGCGGCCGCGCGCGGCGGGCGAGGGGACGTGGCCGAAGCCGGCCTGTGTCGTCTCGCCGAAGCCGGGCAGGTTGGTGGGACGCTCGACCGAGTTCGCCTTGGATTTGGGCGCGGCCAGTGTCATGCCGGTTGCGGCCGAGCGCTTGCCCTTGGGGGTTTTCTTGCCAGCACCTCGGGGTTCGTCCCTCGACTGGCTCGGGATGAGGGGCTCACCATGAGGTGCTCCGAGGGAACCGGCAGCGGATTCTTCGGCGGCCATCTGCGGGGAAGCGTTGGCTTCGCCATCAGCCTCGGCGGTACTGCCCCTCACCCGGCGCTTCGCGCCACCCTCTCCATCAAGGGGAGAGGGAAGAGCTTCGGCGGCGCGGCGGGCGGCGTTGTCGAGGGCCCTTTTGTTGCGCAGGCGCTCCTGCGGCAGGCGCTTGTTGAAGGTCTCGGCCTCGGCCTTTTCGATCTCGCCGATGAAGTCGTCGATCGAGAACGAGGCGCCCGGGCGTTCGGCGGGCTCGGGCTTGCTGGACTTGCGGGCGGGCATGGCGGCTCTCGGGCGGACGGGGCTTCGGCGCTCCTATCGCTAGATAGGAAGCCGGCCAGGTTCTGTCAGCAGGACGAAGAGAAAGAGCCTAGCACGGGGGGAGCGGGAAAGGGAACCGAGGGGAGTGCCGGGCGAACCGCAAGGAGCGCGCAATCCGCCCGGCACCGGACCGTCAGTTGAGACGGTCGAGATAGCGGCAGGTTTCCCGGGTCTGCTGGTTGGTGCCGTAGTCGAATATACCGAGCCTGTCGTTGGGACGGTCGATCCGCTCCGCCTGGGAGCGGGGCATCACGCGGGCACGCACGACATCGGCGTCGCGCCCGGCCGCGACCTGACTGGGGCGCTGGAACGTGACGAGGCAGACGAGATCGGCCCGGTTGCCGCGCGGCGGCGTGCCGATCGAGAAGCCGTTGCCGCGGCCGATCGAGAAGCTGAAGCTCAGGTTCGGCGTAGCGGCCGGCCGGCGCGGGGTCCGTCCGTCGAACGCCAGATAGCTGCCGGACACCCAGCCATCGGGACCGCTCTTGATCACATAGCACCAGCCGTTGGTGCGGCACTCGCGGACCTGTACCGCCTCGCCGGCGCGCAGCGTGTCGAGCACGCGGTAGCTGGTCGAGGGACCGGACCGGACGTTGACCGCACCGGTGGCTTCGGCGGACTGGGCCGCCTGGGCAACGCCGCCGAACATGAAGGTGGCCGCCAGGGCTGCGGCGGCAACAGTGATCGTCTGTCGCATTGTGTCATTCCTCTTTTCGAACCGCCCGCATGGGCCAAACCGCTGTTGGGCCATGAGGTTCCGTGAGAAGCGGTTGACATGCCGGTGATCGGAGGCGAGGCGGGGAGCCAGCGAGGACAGCTAACCGACCCCCGGCGGGTCTGCGGGCGCGTCAGACGGCCCTCACCCGGCGCGTTGCGCCACCCTCTCCCGCTCGCGGGAGAGGGGAAGGGCGACGGTACCGGGGGCCGTAAGCGACGCTGATGCGCGATGACCAATGACGCGAGCGGCTGCCATGCAGCGTCGGATCGTTGACCCGCCTGATCGGGGCGTGGATTATCCGCCGATGCCCAATGATCCACCCTCGTCGCGTCACAACAACGGGCCGCCGCTCGAGGATGACGGGCCGCCTTGGGGGCGGAACGGGGTGGGGCGGTACTTCGAGTGGAGCGCGGCGGTCGACCGGGCTTGGAAGGACGTGCCCTACGACATCGCGGTGATGCGGGCGCGGCGGGCCGAGGCGCTGGGGCTGACCTACCGCGAGTACACGCTCGAGATCCTCGAGCGCGGGCGCTACCTCAATGCCGGCGACAGCGAACGCATCGCCGAGATCAAGCTCAGGCGGCCGCTGCGCTACTAGCGGACGATGCGGCGGAAGGCGTTCCGGTCGAT
Organism: Pseudomonadota bacterium; assembly: GCA_023427545.1. GTDB lineage: Bacteria > Pseudomonadota > Alphaproteobacteria > Rhizobiales > Devosiaceae > JAEZBF01. The sequence continues at coordinate 1,088 of JAEZBF010000258.1, read as the reverse complement.
GCCGAGGCACGCGAGCGTGCGGGCGGCCGGCACGTGGCCATCGGCGGCGACAGCACCTGCATTGGCGGCGGCGGCGAGGGTGGTCAGCACGCGGTTCAGTCGGCGGAGCATGTGGTTGGGCATGGCGGCTTCCTTTCCAACCGGAGATGGGGACGAGGCGCTGGGAATAGTAGTCGCGCGGCGGGATGGGAGCCTTGCCGCGGTCGCGGGGCAGGACGGGCGGATTCAATGCTTGTCGCGACGTGGGTTTGTGGCAAGGATGCTGTCCTTGCGGGAAACTGCACAACAGAGGATCAGTCATGCTGAGGACGACACTTGCAACGCTTCTTCTGCTTTCGACTGCCGCCGTGGCGGTGGCGCAGGAGGGGCCGCTGAAATCGGCGATCGATGCGACGTTCGCGCCGCACGCAATGCCCAAGATCGACGGCGGGCTCGAGGGCTTCAACATCGACGTCGTCAACGAGATCGGCAAGCGGATCGGCCGTGAGGTCGAGGTCGAGGGCACGCAGTTCGCCGGGCTGATTCCCGCGATGCAGGCCGGGACCTACGACTTCCTCACCGCGGTGGTGACGATCACGCCGGAGCGCGCCGAGCAGATGCTCTTCATGGAAGGCTTCGTGGATGCCGACTACCGCTTCCTGACGCAGGCCGACGCGCCCGACGTGACCGACCTCAGCCAGCTGTCGGGCAAGGTGATCGCGGTGCAGCAGGGCGCGATCTACGAGAAGTGGGCGCAGGAGAACGCGGCCAAGTACGGCTGGACGACCGAGTCCTATGCGACGAGCACCGATGCGGCGCAGGCGGTGGCCTCGGGCCGCGCCTATGCGAACGTGTCGGCGGCAACGGTGACGGGGTGGATCGTCAAGAACAACCCGCGGCTCAAGAACTCGTACCTCGTCGAAACCGGGCTGAAGTGGTCGATGCCGACGCGCAACGACAACGTCGAGCTCCGCAACACGCTCGAGGGCGCGCTCGAGTGCATGAAGCAGGACGGCACGCTCAAGGCGCTGTACGTAAAGTGGTTCGGCGTCGAACCGGAGGAAGGCTCCTCGACGCTCACCATCTATCCCGGCTACGGCCCGCCGGAC
>JAEZBF010000031.1 GCA_023427545.1 Pseudomonadota bacterium | reverse complement strand
ACGGCGGCGGCAGCCGGATGAGGGGTCGTGCAGTCACCACCACCCCTCCCCGCCCACACCGGCTCATTCACGTGCATTCACCGCGCCCCCCAGTAGCCCTCATGGTGAGCCCCCTCATGGCGAGCCTTTCGAGCCACGAACCACGAAGGGCGTGGCACCGCAGAACCACGAGGGCGCGGCCCCTCTGCGCCCGCGCCCTTGCCCCACAGCCCATTCTCGCCAATATGCGCGGCGACATGGCCGAGCTCTACCTCATCGCCCCCACTGACGCCGATCCCGCCGGCTTCGCACCGCTGCTGAAGCGCCGCCTCGAGCAGACGCAGGTCTCCGCCCTCCTCCTGCCGCGCGGCAATCGCGCCGAGAACGCCTACAAGGCCCTCGTCAAGGCCGCGGCGCCGATCGCGCAGGCCAGCGGCGTCGCCGTTGTCCTCGAGGGCGAACCCCGCGACGTCCGCAAGCTCGGCGCCGACGGCCTCCATATCGACGGCGATACCGATGACGTTGCCGCCGCCATCAAGGCGCTCAAGCCCGAGTTCATCGTCGGGGCCGCCATCGATGGCACCCGCGACGACGCGATGACCAAGGGCGAGCTCGGCGTCGACTACGTCTTTTTCGGGCCGCTTTCCGGCTCTATCGATGCGGAAACGCGCGACCTCGCGCGCTGGTGGGCAGAAAGCATGGAAGTGCCGGCCGTGCTCTCCGATCCGGAGGCCGGGATCGATAGCATCGAGGACGAGGGCTGCGAGTTCGCCGCCCCCGGCGCCGGCGTATGGAACATGCAGGTATGAAGCGTACGCACCTCCTCCTGACGGCGCTGCTGCTGAGCGTTGCGCCGGTTTTCGGGCAGCAGCCCGATCCCTCGATCGAGGATCTACGCCCCGAGCAGCTGCGGATCGACAACCTTAAGATCGAAGACCTGCCGATCGGCAGCGTACCGACTCCGGCCGAAATGCAGAACGACGCGCTCTCCGTCAGCGAGGACGTGCTCGGCCCGCGCCTGCCGCGCGACGATGCCTACGGCGCCTTCCAGCGCGGCTATTTCCTCACCGCCCTCAGCCTCGCCCTGCCGCGCGCCGAAAAGAACGATGCCGCCGCCCAGACGCTGATCGCCGAAATCTACGCCCGCGGCCTCGGCGTCGGCGAGAACCTCGCCCAGGCTTCCGGCTGGTACGCGCTCGCAAGCCGCAACGGCGACAAGCTCGCGACCTTCGAGCTCGCCCTGCTCTATCAGGACGGTCGCGGTGTGCCAAAGAACCGCGCTAAAGCGGCCGAACTGTTTCAAAAGTCAGCAGATCTCGGCTGCATTCCCGCCAAATACAACCTCGCCCTCCTCTATATCGAAGGCGTCTACGTCAAGCCGGACCTCACAAAGGCCGCGAGCCTCATCAAGGAGGCCGCCGAGGCGGGTCTCCCCGAAGCGCAGTACGACTACGCCACCATGCTCATGGATGGCGCCGGCGTCGCGCCGAACCTCCAGCTCGCCGCCGAAATGGTCGGCAAGGCCGCCGAACAGGGTCTCACCAGCGCGCAGGTCGAATACGCGACCATGCTCTACCTCGGTCGCGGCGTGCCGCGCGATCTCGAGGGCGCCGTCCGCTGGTACCGCCGCGCCGCCGACGCCGGCAATGCGGTCGCCCAGAACCGCTATGCCAAGCTGCTCGCTGTCGGCGAAGGCGTCGAGCTCGATCTTGAGGAAGCCGCGATGTGGCGCTCGCTGGCCCGCCGTCAGGGGCTCAACGATCCCACGCTCGATCGCCTGCTGGTCTCGATCAAGTCCGACGAGTTGACCCGCGCCGAAGAGCGGGCCCGATTCTGGCCGTTCGACACGCCCTCCGCCAGCACCGTCGCCACGCTCCAGCCGCCTCTCCCTGAAACGCCCGGCAAGCAAGTCCCTTGAACCCTGCCGGCTTCTGAGGCAAGAAGCCGCCACCCCAACGCCCGCTTCCAGGCGGCGCTTCCCCTCGGTTCGATGGCCCGCTCCGCACTTCTCAACGTCATGGTCCAGGCTGCCTCCAAGGCCGGCCGCTCTCTCACCAAGGATTTCGGCGAGGTCGAGAACCTGCAGGTCTCGCGCAAGGGCCCGGCCGATTTCGTTTCGAACGCCGACAAGCGCGCCGAGGAGATCGTCTTCACCGAGCTGCGCAAGGCCCGCCCGACTTACGCCTTCCTCATGGAGGAATCCGGCGAGGTCGCGGGCACCGATGGCCAGCACCGCTGGATCATCGACCCGCTCGATGGCACCACCAACTTCCTGCACTCGATCCCGCTCTTTGCCGTTGCCATTGCGCTCGAGCGCAACCAGGAGATCGTCGCCTCGGTCATCTACAACCCGGTGATGGACGAGCTCTTCACCGCCGAAAAGGGCGGCGGCGCCTGGCTCAACGACCGCCGGCGCCTGCGCGTCGCCGGCCGTCGCGATCTCTCCGACAGCGTCATTGCCACGGGCATCAACTCCCGCGGCAGCGCCGGCGACCTCCTCCAGCTGCGCCAGCTCGCGATGGTCGCTCCTGCCGCTGCCGGCATTCGCCGCTCCGGCAGCGCCTCCACCGATCTTGCCTGGCTCGCCGCCGGCAGGTTCGACGCCTACTGGGAAAACCAGCTCAACCCGTGGGATGTCGCACCCGGCTGGCTGCTGGTCCGCGAAGCCGGTGGCGTCATGAGCGACTTCTCGGGCACCCCCGGCAGCATCTGGAATGGCCAGGTCGTTGCGGGCAACGAGACGGTCCAGGGCCAGTTGCTGAAGGTCATCAAGGCCGTCCGCTAACCCCTTGCGGCACGGGCATTTGGCTGGGACTCGGCCGGCAGCGGCCATTGTCACACCATATTGCTGCCTCTAGACTCTGCCCATGGATGCGAGAATCGCTGGGCCAATGGCGCAAAGTTACGATCCCTATCACCTTGCGAGCCCGACAGTTTACCTCATCAAGATGATCATTTTTTTGATCATCGTGGCGCTGGTCGCAGCGATCCTCACCAACACGATCATCACCTTCTTCTGGGCCAACCCCTTCCTCAACAGCCTGATCCTGCTCACCGCCGGCACCGGCATCATCCTGAGCTTCCGTCAGGTGATCCGCCTCTTCCCCGAAATCCAGTGGCTGAACGGCCTGCAGGACGGCAAGCTGCAGCAGGCGCGCCAGCCGGTGCTGCTTGCTCCCGTAGCCGGCATCCTGCGCGAGCGCATCGGCGAGGCGGTGATCACCCCGACCTCGATGCGCTCGATCCTGGATTCCGTCGGTAATCGCCTCGATGAAGCCAAGGACACTTCGCGCTATCTCACCGGCCTGCTCGTCTTTCTCGGCCTGCTCGGCACCTTCTACGGCCTCCTCGAAACCGTCACCTCGGTTGGCGCCACCATCCAGGCGCTTGACGTCACGACCGGCGACACCGCCGCGGTCTTCTCCAACCTCAAGGCCGGCCTTGCTGCCCCGCTCGGCGGCATGGGCACCGCGTTCTCCTGCTCGCTCTTTGGCCTCACCGGTTCGCTGATCCTGGGCTTTCTGGACCTCCAGACCAGCCAGGCGCAGAACGCCTTCTACACCGATCTCGAGGACTGGATGACCTCGATGACCGAGCTCGATCATCCCATCACCCAGCTGCAG
>JAEZBF010000192.1 GCA_023427545.1 Pseudomonadota bacterium | reverse complement strand
TGAGTCCGGTACCCTGCCAGAGGCCGGCGATTACCAGCGTGTAGACGACCATATCGCGGTTGCCGAGCCAGTCGAAGGTGAAGCTGGCCCAGCCGAGGTCGCGGACCGCCTTCTGCAGGCCGAAGGTCGGGTTCATGATCCAGGCCCAGACGTGGCCGGTAACAATGAAGCTGAGCGCGAAGGGATAGAGGAAGATGGTGCGGAAGGCGCTCTCGAACCGAATCTTCTGGTCCATCAGCACCGCCAGCAGGAATCCTACGACGAAAGAGAAGAACAGCGAGCAGGCCCCATAGAGCGCAAGGTTGCGCACCGAGATGGCCCAGCGCGTCGTTTTGAACAGGCGCTCGTACTGAGCCCAGCCGATGAAATCGTTGCTCGGCAACGAGGCGGAGCGGGTAAACGAATACACGATGGTCCAGATCGTGCCGCCGATGAAGACGCCGAGGACGACGAGGAACATCGGCGCAGAAGCGAGCTTCGCGGCGGCAAAGCGGGTCAGCCAATCGGGCCGGACAGACTCGCCGTAGCGGACGTTGGTGACCGACAGGCGGTCGCCTGCCGCCGAAATGCTCAGCAGCGAAGCGGCGGCGGCGGCAGCAGCGAGCACGATGAAGCCGATCAGGTAAGGCTGGAAGCCGGCAGCGAGGGTGAGCGCCAGCAGCAGTCCCCCGATGGCGGCAAGGCCGAACAGGGTAGCCGCGGTGCGCGGATAGCGGGCGCACAACGCAGAGCCGACGAGCGCGAACAGCGGCATCGCCCAGATCAGCGTCGCCGTCTGGGATTCCCAACTGCGTGCGGGGGGATTGATGCTGCCCCAAAGGGCGAAAGCGATGGCAAGGAGGGTGGCGATTACGCCGAGCGTGAGCGCCAGGAGCCGGAAGCCCGCGGCACGCGCCGGGCTGCGGCTGGGCTGCGAAAGGCCGTCCACGCGGCTCGATGCGGCAGTCGACGTCATCCGCCCATCTCCGAAATCAGGAAGAGAGGGCCGACCCAGCTCCAGCTGAGCCGGCCCAATCTCGGGTCAAGACCTTGTGGTCGCCTCTCGGATCAGAGCGGCGGCGCGTTCTTGACGACTTCGGCGAACTGGGCCTGGGCCTCGTCGATGGTCACGTTCTGGTCCGCGAAGAAGTTGTTGTAGATGTCGCGGATCTGGTTGAGCGAGTCGCGGTCCATCATCTGCGAGTTGGACGGGAAGTTCGCGCCAGATTGAAGGATGGCGATACCCTTCTTCATGCAGTCGTTGGCCGCGTTGAGGTCCACGTCCTGACGAATTGGCAGGGAGCCCTTCTTCAGTTTGAACGCGACCTGGGTATCCTTCTTGAGCAGGGTCGAGGCGAGCACGAGCTGTGCCTTCTCGACTTCAGGATCGGAGTTCTTGGGGAAGTAAAACACGTCGCCACCGGTATCGAGAACCGGGGTCACGCCGAGGCCCGGCAGGCAGTCGTAGTCGACACCCGCCTTCATGTTCGCAACGGCGAACTCGCCTTGGGCCCAGTCGCCCATGACGTTGGCTGCGGCCTTGCCCTGAACGACGAGCGCCACAGCATCGTTCCACTGCGGCACCATGGTCGCCGGGTCGACCAGCTTGCGGGCCGCGTCCATCGCCTCGAACACCTTGCGGTAGGTCGGGCCGGACGCCAGGTCCACATCACGGCCCTTGTAGACTTTGATATAGTCGTCGACACCGGCAACGGCGACTTCGATGTCGGCCAGCAGCGTCTGGACGGGCCAGCCATTGGCGACCGAAAGCGGAACGATGCCCTTGTCGGCGAGCTGCGGGGCGGTGTTGACGAACTCGAACCAGTCCTTCGGCACGGGGACGCCGGCGTCTTCATAGACATGGCGGTTCAGCCAGATCCACTGTGCCGAGTGGAGGTTGACGGGCACGCAGTAGACCTTGCCGTCATAGGTGCAGGAGTCGAGCTGCGACTTGGGGTTGATGATCGCTGCCCAGTCTTCCTGCTTGGCGAGATCTGTGAGGTCGAGCATCAGGCCGGCCTTGACGAGGTCGTCGGCATCCTTTCCCGGGTTGAGCTGGGTGGCGCCCATCGGGTTGCCGCCCAGGATGCGGCTGATAATGATCGGGCGCGCCGTGTCGCCGGAACCTGCAATGGCGCCGTCGACCCAGTGGTTGCCGGTCGCGTCAAAGGCCTTGGCGAACTCGGCCACGGCAGCGGCCTCGCCGCCCGACGTCCACCAGTGCGTGACTTCGACGTCGGCCGCACGGAGTGCCGTCGTCGACAAGAGCGCAGCCGCCAGCGTGGCGACCACCGCAAATTTCTTCATGATGTAGTCCTCCCAACGATCCTTGGAGCAGTGCCCCAGCGAAGCCGCCGGCCGCAGGGGGACCTTCTTACCGAGGTCTCCCGAACCGGCGCGCGTGCAATCGATTACACTGAGGCATTCCCCGCCCTTGCAATCGATTTCATCAGTCTCAGACTTTTGTTGCGTGCATGTCAAGTTCGATTTAGAGAGGTCCACGTTAGCGGCAGCGAGGAGGGGCGCTGATCCGGCATGGCACTCGCCCGCAAAGCAATTACGATTCAGGACGTTGCACGGCACGCCAGAGTGTCCGCTGCAACTGTGAGCCGGGCATTGAGCGCTCCGGAGCGCGTCTCGGAGGCCACCCGCGAGCGGGTTGCCGAAGCCGTCCGGGTGACGGGTTACACAATTAATCAGGCCGCGCGTTCGCTGCGCCTTCGCGCTGCCCGTACGATCCTCATTGCACTCCCCAACATCGGCAACCCGTTCTATTCGACCATCCTCGATGCCGTGGTGAACGAGGCCGCCGCCCGCCAGTACGGCGTGCTGGTCGCGAGCCCCGAGATCGGCGGGGCGGACTGGATCAACCACTACTTCACATCGAACCGGGTCGACGGCCTGCTGCTGTTCGACGGCGGCGTCGACACGCGTCAGCTCGAGGTGGCACCAAACGCCTTCGGCCAGCTGCCGCTGGTTGTATCCTTCGACGAGTTGCCCGATCCGCACGTCAGCTCGGTGATGACAGACAACCAGGCTGCCGCGGGGCGCGCAGTCGCGCACCTGCTCTCACTGGGTCACCGGCGCATCGGGCATATTCTGGGGCACTCGCGCAACGGCGAGCCCAACGAGCGGCTGCTCGGTTATCGCAAGGCGATGGCCGCTGCGGGACACCAGCTTCGTCCGGACTGGATGCTGCCGGGAGATTACTCAATGCGCAGCGGCATCGCCGCCGCACACCATTTCCTCGCGTTGAAAGACCGCCCGACGGCGGTGTTCTCGGGCAACGACGAGATGGCGATCGGCTTCCTCTCGGTGCTGCATGCGCACGGCGTCGAGTGCCCGCGCGACATTTCGGTGATCGGCTTCGACGACATCGACGTGGCGATGGCCTACGCGCCACCCCTGACCACGATGCGGCAGCCCCGCAACGAGATCGGGCGCCGCGCCACACGGACGCTTATCGACATCCTCGAGGGTGAACGCTCCGACCGTACGCCGGAGCGGGTGGTGCTGGTTTCCGAGCTGGTGATCCGCGCCAGCACCGCCCCGGTGTCCAGCGACGCACCGCGCGTCAAACGGCGCGCCCTCGCCTAGCCTGACAAACCGTCGGCTTTGCGCTAGACCGCCAGCGTCGCGGCCGTCCGAACCGCGCCACAGAACCGTCCGGCTCTATGGGCCGTGCGGATCCCCAGTAGGCCCCGTAGCTCAGCGGATAGAGCAGTAGCCTTCTAAGCTATTGGTCGCAGGTTCGATTCCTGCCGGGGTCACCAGGGGATTTCCGTTGCGTTTGGTGTGCACAACTCACCGGCTACTTACCGCTCCCAAGTGATCGCGCAACGAATCACGTACTTCTTGATTCAGTGCAGCGTTGAGCTGCAGCGACTCAAGCAAACCGGCCACGGCTTTGCTTGCGGCCGGGCAACGACTTGAGGCGGTCAAGTGGAACTCGCGCGGATAGCGGTGATGCTGGTGTTGGCGGGAACGGCGGTTGCAATTCCATTCCTGTGGGTGGCAGGCCTGCTCTAGCTGTCGTTTCCAAGCAGGTTGTTTACACGATTGGCTGGGGTGGTTTTGAGGGCTGAGTGCGGTCGATGATGATTGTACCAGTGGAGCCAGGGCGTCATGTCTGCGGTTCTGAACTGT
>JAEZBF010000184.1 GCA_023427545.1 Pseudomonadota bacterium | reverse complement strand
CCGCTGGTGCGGTCGTTGAGCGGGTAGCCGAGATAATGATCGACGCGGCCGGGCTCGTGCAGAGGTTCGGGTATCTCCCAGATCTCTTTGAACCCTAGTCCGAATTTCTGCGGATTTCGGCCTGCAGCCAACTTGAAATCCCGGATGAGGGTCTTGGCGAGCGAGCCCCGCGCCCCCTCCCCGATCAGCGTGTACCTGGCGTTCAGCGCGATGCCACGGGCAAAGCCCGGCTTCTCGCTGCCGTCGCGGGCGCGGCCGAGATCGCCGGTGATGACGCCCTCGACGCGGCCGTCCTCGCCGGTGAGGACATCGACGGCTGCGGTCATCGGGAAAATGTCGACACCCAGCGCCTGCGCCTGCTCGCCCAGCCAGCGGCAGAGGTCGCCGAGAGAGACGATGACGCCGTTTTTCGTGCGGGTCTGCGGCGGCAGCATCCAATCGGGCAGGACGAAGTCGCGGGTTGGGGTCAGGTAGTGGAAGCGATCCTCGGTCACCGCCGGCCCGACCGGAGCCCCCTGCTCACGCCAATTCGGGAGCAGCGCATCGAGACCGACCGGGTTCATCACCGCACCGGAAAGGATGTGGCCACCAACCTCCGCGGCTTTCTCGAGCACCGTCACGGAGAGCTCTGGCGCCTGCTGCTTGAGCCGAATGGCCGCGCTCAGTCCGGCGGGACCGGCGCCGACGATCACCACATCAGTGGGCAGGGTTTCGCGATCGGCGGCAAGAGCCAAGGGCTGAGTTCCCGGGGTGGCGGGCGGGCAGCGCTGGCAGCGCCGGACGGGCTGTGACATAACAATCCCATGCCCCAAAATCGACCGCTAAGTGACGCCGAGGCACTCGCCCTGCTCGAGTGGTACAGCGCGGCCGGAGTCGATGTTGCGGTCGGCGAAGAGCCGGTCGACCGCTTCGCGGCCGCAACCCTGGCCCCACCCCGTACGCGTCCCGCCGTCGTAGCTGAAGCCCCAGCCATTGCGCCCACCGTCATTGCCGACCCGGCCGAGACCCGCGCGCTCGCCGCGACCGCCAGGACGCTCGACGAACTGCGTGCGGTGATGGAGGCCTACGAGGGCTGCACGCTCAAGAAGCGGGCCACCCAGCTCTGCTTCGCCGCCGGCAATCCGCAAGCGGAGATCATGCTGGTCGGCGAAGGTCCCGGCGCGCAGGAGGACCTTCAGGGCAAGCCCTTCGTCGGCCGCGCCGGGCAGCTCCTCGACCGGATGCTGGCGGCGATAGGGCTCGACCGCGGCAAGGTCTATATCGCCAACATGGTGCCGTGGCGCCCGCCGGGGAACCGCGATCCCACACCCGAGGAACTCGCCCTCTGCGCGCCGTTCCTCCACCGTCAGGTCGAACTCGTCGCGCCCAAGCTGCTCGTCACGCTCGGCAACGTTCCGACCAAGGCGCTGTTCGAAACGACCATGGGCATCACCCGCATGCGCGGCCAATGGCGCGACCTCACCATCGGCAGCCATCAGGTGCGTGCGCTGGCGACGCTCCACCCCGCCTTCCTCCTGCGCACCCCCGGCGCCAAGGAACAGGCCTGGCGCGACATGCTCGCGCTCAAGCGGGCAATGACGCAGACCGATCGCTAAAGTTATCTGCAAATGCGCGGATTGCGCTTGGTCGCCTCTCCACCCTTGGGCCTTACCACCGACGAAGAATCGGGGGGCGGAGAACATGATCAGCGGCTTGAGCACACAGGCGATCGGCGCTGCCATCGTGACCGCTCTGCTGGTGTTCTATGTTCTCGATCGCGTCCTGCGCCTGTCGTCTTCGGACCGGCGGCGCGCGCCCGGGAAATGGCATCGAGCCGAAAAGCGATCATACGCCCCCAACCGCCGCGATTCGGCCGACCAGCTTCGCGACGTGCTCGGCGCCAAGTTCTCTGCCAAGAAGGTCATGAACCTTTCCGAGTACCGCGTATTCCGGGCCGCTGAGGCCGAAATTCGGGCGCTGGGAAACGGCTGCCGCGTGTTCTCGCAGACCTGCCTGGGCGAGGTGATCCAATCACCCGATCCGTTGGCGCACAGCGCCATCAACAGCAAGCGGGTCGACGTGCTGATTATCTCGCGCACCGGCTATCCGATTGTCGCCGTTGAATATCAAGGCGGCGCGCACTACCAGCGGGATGCCGCCGCCCGCGATGCCGTCAAGAAGGAGGCACTGCGCCGCGCCGGAGTCGAGTACGTGGAAATCATGGACTTCCACGCTGAAGAAGCCACGCGACAGTTGATCCGCGACGCAATCAAGCGAAAGTCCACTCCGCCACCACAGCTGCCAGCGGCGAGCGGGACGGCCACTTCTGCCGCCCGGCCTCACATCGTCACCACAACATCGCCGGCGGCCGTCGCCGCGAGAGATTGAAAAAGAGCGCCGACTTTGTTCTGAGTTGACGCGGCGGCTGACGGCAGGCCGCGCCAACCCACAAGAGCCCCATGTCGTCGGTCGTCAAGATCTATGCCCTGTTCCTGGGCTCAGCGCTGCTGATGTTCGGCGGCGGACTGCAGGGGCTGCTGCTCTCGGTGCGCGGCGCGCAGGAGCATTTTTCGCTGCTCGCGCTGGGCCTGATCGGCACCGGCTGGTCGGTGGGCTTCGTTGCCGGCTCGGTGACCGTGCCGCTGATGGTCCAGCGGGTGGGCCATATCCGCGCCTTCTCGGTGATGGCGGCGGTTGGGACAGTGACCATCCTCCTCAACCTGCTGATGATCAACGACATCGCGTGGATCCTGCTCCGCGCGCTGTCGGGCTTCTGCTTTGCCGGCGCGGCGATGATCGTCGAGAGCTGGCTCAACGAGGTCGCCGACAACCGCTCGCGCGGCACGATCTTTTCGATCTACGTGACCATCAACATGACCGCCTCGACCCTGGGGCAGCTCGCCATGTCGGTGACCGGGGTGACCGGCTACGTGCCCTTCGTCGTCGGCGCGATCAGCTTCATCTGCGCCATCCTGCCGAGCGCGTTGACCTCAACGCCGCAGCCGCGGCCGCTCAAGTCCGCGCGGCTCGACCTCATGCTGCTCTACCGCACCTCGCCGGTGGCGGTGGTCGCGGCGTTCTCCGTGGGCATGGCGAACGGCACGTTCGGCACGCTGGCGCCGGTTTATGGCTATGAGCGCGGGCTGGATGCCGGCGGCATCGGCGTGCTCTTTGCGATCACCGCCATCCTGGGCGCAGTGGCGCAAATCCCGGCCGGGAGGCTGTCCGACAGGATCGACCGGCGCATCATCCTCATCGTCCTCGGTACGATTGCGGCTCTGATCGGCGCGATCATGGTTGTTGCCGATCCGCCGGGCCACGGCATCTGGCTCTACGTGCTGTTCGGCATCTACGGCTTTTCCGCCTACCCGATCTACGCCATCGCCGTGGCGCATGCGAACGACTTCACGAAGGAGGGCGAGTTCGCCAAGGTGGCGAGCGGCATGCTGCTGGTGCTCGGGACGGGTCTTGCCATAGGCCCGGCGATCGCCTCGGTGGTCATGAGCTTCTACAAGCCGGTGGCGCTGTTCATCGTCACCGCCGCGTTCCACGGCGCACTGGCGCTCACCGCCTACCTGCGGATGCGCAGCCGGCCCGCCAAGGGCGGCGAGCGGGCGCCGTTCCAGCCGATGCAGAGCGACAAACCCTCGACGCCCGAGATCGTGGCGCTCGACCCGCGCGCCGAGGAGACGCAGGAGAACCTGCCAAGGGACACCGGAAATGTTTCGCAGTGAACTCGACGAGAGCAAGCCGTTCGTTCCGCTCGGCATCGCGGTGCTGGCGGTTTCCGACACCCGCACCCTCGAAACGGACACGGCGGGCGCCCTGCTGAAGTCGCTGCTCGAAGCGGACGGTCACCGCTGCGCCGAGCGGGCGGTGTGCAAGGACGACGTGCAGGCGATCCGGACGCATGTGCAGCGCTGGGTGGCCGATCCCGAGGTCCAGGTGATCCTCACCACCGGGGGAACCGGGTTCTCCGGCCGCGACGTGACGCCGGAAGCGCTCGAGCCGCTGTTCGACAAGCGGATGGAGGGCTTCTCGGTGGTGTTCCACCTCTATTCCGCGAACACGGTCGGGACCTCGTCCCTGCAGTCGCGGGCCACCGGCGGCCTGATCGGCGACACGTTCGTCTTCGTGCTGCCCGGCTCCCGCGGCGCCTGTCGCGACGCCTGGGAAGGCATCCTCCGCCAGCAGCTCGACTACCGGCACGAGCCCTGCAATTTCGTCGAGCTCATGCCGCGGCTGCTCGAACGGTAAGCGCTCGCTGCTGCTCGCGATTGTGGCGCGGCGCGATCCCTCCTAGTCTG
>JAEZBF010000129.1 GCA_023427545.1 Pseudomonadota bacterium | reverse complement strand
ATCCGGGAAGGTGTAAGGGATGGGGTTGGCGAGCTCGAACAGCCAGTTGCCGTTCTCTCGGTAGTAGCGGGAAAGAACGAGGTCCTTCTTGGTCCGGGTCATCAGCACGAAGCCGTCGTCGCCCTCTGCGACTGCTGCGAGCGGCTTAAAGTCGGGGATCGGCTCGGAGCCGAAGCTTGCCCCGGTGACGAGGGTTTCCAGATCGGCCGGAGCGCGGCCATAGCTCAGCGTGAACGCAACCGGCCCCGCCTCCTCCCCATCGCCAGTGTCGGTCTCGAGGCGCACCAGGTAGACCTGGCCGGACGGCGTCAGGGCCGGGATGCTGTGCGTGTGGCTGCGTACGGTGTCGCCGGTCTCGTCCCGGAACTCGAAATCAGCGAGGTAGCCGATTGTTTCTACCAGCACCGGAGGATCCGCATAGGGAATCGTCACCCGGGCGTCGCGATAGGTGACGAGGTACTTGTCGACGATTTCCGACAGCGGCGGCAGGTCGCCGCCGATCATCACCGCCTGGCGAACGAAGTAGGCCGAGGCATAGGCGGCCATGCGCTCGGGGGTGGGCTGCTCGACGGTCATTGCCGTGGCGCAATCGGCCTCGAGGGCGGCGAGGGTGACGGGTGGGTAGCGGAGGCCGGGGGCGACCTTGGCGTTGATGTCGGCCATTAGCGCGACGTAGCGCGCCTGGAGCTTGGCGAAGCGTTCGTCGGCCGCCGAGAGGCCATGCAGCAAGCCGGCGGCGAGGATGTCGGCGTAGAACTCGCGGCAGTTGACGGAATAGTCGTGGCGCTCGAAGTGATTGCTGTCGTAGCGGTACTTGAGGACGTGGCCGGCCTCGTGCGCGGCAAGGACGAACTGGTTGTAGGCGGCGAGCATGCGGGCTTCGCCGGAATCGCGGAAGAAACCGGGCGACCAGCGCCCTTCGGTCAGCAGCTTGCTCCAGTTCTGCCAGTAATCGTCGACTTCGTCCGGTCCGGGAATGTCGCCGATGTCGATCGCCTCGTACATGTACGAATAGGTGTTGAACATCCGGGTGTAGGTGTCGATGTCCCAGGAGACGCTGGGATCCCAGGAGGCGCCCGCCTCCTCGTAGAGTTCGACGATGTGGTCGGCGGCGCCGCGCAGATTGCCGGAGTCGAGCTCGGAATAGAGTGCGTCGAGATCAGCCGCGACGGCCGGCAGCGGCGCGAGCGCCAGTGCGATGAGCAGTGTCTTGAGCATGGCGTCCCCCCGGTGCGCGGGGAGGACATTGGCGGGTTTTCCGGGCGGTGGGAAGATCGCGCTCGCGCGGACTACACTGCGGTCGTGTCCTCCAGAGCCGTTGCGGTGAAGCCGCGCTTTTCGAGGAGGGCGGAGACGTCGGGGTCGCGGCCGCGGAAGGCGCGGTAGGCCTCGCCGAACTCGCGGGACCCGCCGCCCGAGTAGATGTAGGTGTGGAGCCGCTCGGCAGTCGCGGGATCGAAGGGATCGTTGGCGTCGCGGAAGGCGCCGAAGGCATCGGCGTCGAGCACCTCGGACCAGAGGTAGCTGTAGTAGCCCGAGGCGTAGCCGTCGCCAGAGAAGATGTGGAGGAAGTGCCCGCTGGCGTGCCGGAGCGCAATCTCGCGCGGCATGCCGATGCGCTCGAGGACGCTGCGCTCGAAGCTGTCGACGTCGGCTGCCGCGTCCGGGTCGGCGGAGTGGTAGTCCATGTCGAGAATGCCCGAGGCGACGAACTCGACGGTCGCAAAGCCCTGGTTGGCGGTGCGGGCGGCCTTCATGCGGGCGATGTGCTCGGGCGGGATCGGGGCGCCGGTCCGATAATGGACGAGGCGCTCGAGAACGGGCGGCTGCTCCAGCCAGTGCTCGTAGAGCTGGGATGGCAGCTCGACGAAATCGCGCACGACGTTGGTGCCCGAGAGGCGCGGGTAGGTGACGCTGCTGAGGAGGCCATGGAGGCCGTGGCCCATCTCGTGGAAAAGCGTGCGCGCCTCGTCGAGCGAGAGCAGCGCCGGCTCGCCGGCAGGCGGCTTGAGGAAGTTCGAGGTGTTGACGACGAGCGGCAGGATCTCGCCGTCGAGGCGGGACTGATCGCGGAACGAGGTCATCCAGGCGCCGCTGCGCTTGGATGGCCGGGCGAAGAAATCGCCGTAGAAGACACCGATGTCGCGGCCGCCGCGGGATACTGCCCAGGCGCGGACGTCGGGGTGGTAGACCGGGATGTCGGTGCGCAGGGTGAAGGTCAGGCCGAAGAGCCGGCCGGCGGTTTCGAAGGCGGCGCCGAGCACGCGGTCGAGTTCGAGGTAGGGCTTGATCTCGTTCTCGTCGAAATCGTAGCGCGCGAGGCGCAGGCGCTCGGCGTAATAACGCCAGTCCCAGGCTTCGAGGGTGGCGCCCGGCCCCAGCTCATCCGTCATCAGCTGCTGAAGCGCGTCGCGGCCAGCCATGGCGCGGTTGCGGCCGTGCTCCCAGACCTGCTCCAGCAGGCCGCGTGCGGCTTCGGGCGTCTTGGCCATGCTGTCGGCGAGCTTGTAGGCGGCGTAGCTGGAGTAGCCGAGCAGATGGGCGAGCTCGGTGCGGAGGCGGATGGTTTCGGCGATGACCTTGCGGTTGTCGTTGGCGTTGCCGTTGGCGCCGCGGCTGGTGAAGGCGCGGAAGACCTTTTCGCGCACGCTGCGGTCGCGGGCGAACTGCAGCAC
Source organism: Pseudomonadota bacterium (assembly GCA_023427545.1). GTDB lineage: Bacteria > Pseudomonadota > Alphaproteobacteria > Rhizobiales > Devosiaceae > JAEZBF01. Next base: position 854 of record JAEZBF010000129.1, on the reverse strand, counting down.
CGGCTCGACGCTCGAGCGCGAGGTAGTGACCGCGTAAGGGGCATTGAGCTTTCGGTCGCGCGCGGTCTCGGCGGCGGCGGCGCGAGCGAAATCGGGCAGGCCTTCGACCTCGGCTTCGGTGAGGGCGAAGACGGTCTGCTGCTCGTCGGCGAGGACGTTCTGGCCGAACTGGGTGCCCAGGGTTGCGAGGCGCTCGCTGATCTCGGCAAAGCGCGCCCGCTCGGTCTCTGAAAGGCCGGCGCCGGCGCGGACGAAATCGAGGTGGTAGCGCTCGAGGACGCGCATCTGCTCCGTGCCGAGCCCAAGGGTGTCGCGGTTGCGATGGAGTGCATCGATGCGCGCGAACAGGGCGGCGTCGAGGTAGATGCCGTTCCAGTGGCGGGCGAGCAGCGGCGACATCTCGCGCTCGATCGCCTGCAGCGCGTCGTCGGTGTTGGCCGAGGCGAGCTGGGAGAAGACCGCACCGACCCGCTGCAGCGGGATGCCGCTGCGTTCCAGGGCGGCGATGGTGTTGTCGAAAGTCGGCGGCGCGGGATCGGCGGCGATCGCCGCGATCTCCCGGCGGTGCTCTTCGAGCGCGCGATCGATGGCGGGCTTGAAGTGGGCGGTCTCGATGAGATCGAAGGGCGGCGCCTCGAAGGGGGCGGTCCAGGGCTCGAAGAATGGGTTGGTCATCGCGGTCTCCTCAGCCGGCGATACGACGCGGTGGAGACGGGGGCAAGCCGTCCGAGAGGCCGAAGGGCAGGACGATGAGGGCACGCCCGCGAGCATTCGTGCTGGAACCGAGTAGGCGGGACTCGAATTGGCTTAGCGACAAGATGCGGAGCCATGGACATGAGCACCACGACCATCGA
>JAEZBF010000080.1 GCA_023427545.1 Pseudomonadota bacterium | reverse complement strand
CATCCGGGCTTCGGCCACCTTCTCCCTCAAGGGGAGAAGGCGCTGACTGCGGGCGCAGTGCGTGGGGCGGACGCCATTCGAGCATAGCCATTATAGCCTTGCCTCAAATCGCTCCACTCGGGCGATTTGAGGCCCCGCAGGCGGGCCGATCGGCGGCGAAGCCCCTCCACCATGCTGCGCATGGTCCCCTCCTCCGCTCCGCGGGAGAGGACATCCGGCTGCTAGGGATTAGTTCATGCGGCCGCCGAGTTCATCTTCGACGTGGGCGCGGACGATGGCGTCGAAGCTGTCGTCGGCGCGGAAGCCGAGGGCGAGAGCGCGTTGGGGGTCGAAGTTGCGGGGCCAGCCGGCGACGATCTTGATGACCGTCTCGTTCGGTTCGTCGCGGATCAGGGCGACCGCCTTGTCGCCGGCGATGCGGCGGAGCGCCTCGATCTCCTCGCCGACGGTGGCCGAGATGCCCGGCATGGTCAGGGTGCGGCGCGCGCCGAGCTGACCGGTTTCGAGGACCGCTGCGTGGAGCAGATATCCGACCGCGGCACGGGGGCTCGCGAACCAGTGCCGGACGTCGCGCGAGACCGGCAGAACCGCTTCCATGCCGGCGAGCGGCTCACGCAAGATGCCCGAGAAGAAGCCGGAGGCGGCTGCGTTGGGCTTGCCCGGGCGGACGACGATGGTGGGCAGCCGGATGCCGATGCCGTCGAAGAAGCCGCGGCGCGAATAATCGGCGAGCAGCAGTTCGTCGATCGCCTTTTGCGTGCCGTAGCTGGTGAGCGGGGTGCTGAACCACTCATCGTCGATGGCTTCGGGGAACGGCGCCCCGAAAACCGCGATCGAGGAGGTAAAGACGAGCCTGGGGAAATAGGGCGAACGCTGGCCTTCCAGGCGGATGGCCTCGAACAGCGCGCGGGTGCCGTCGAGGTTGACCCGATAGCCCTTCTCGAAGTCGGCCTCGGCCTCCCCCGAAACGATCGCGGCGAGGTTGAAGATCAGCTCGGGGCGTCCGGAAATCAGCGCAGCGGCGGCGCCCGGCGCGGACAGGTCGCTGGCGAGCGTTTCTACCGGCGCCGAGAAGTTGACGGACACCGGCGCGACGACGTCGGCCAACGTCAGGCGGGTGATGTCCTTGCCGCCCACCCTGCCCTGCGCAACGAGCGCCGCCGTGAGCTTGCGGCCAATCATCCCCGCCGCGCCGATAATCAGAACATGCATACGGAACTCCCTTGGCGCCCTTAGCGCGCTATCCCGTATATCCGCTCGGCGTTGCGATGGAAGAGCTTGCGCTGCTCCTCCTCGGTGGCACCGGCAACAATTTCGCGGGCAGCGTTGACCCAGCGGGTCAGGGTCGAGGTCCTGGTGCAGACCGGATGGTCCGAACCCCAGACCACCCGATCCCAGCCGAAGCTTTGGATCACGTGCTCGATCCAGGGTCGGATGTCGGCGACCGTCCAGTCCGGCTTGGCATAGGCGACAACACCGGAGATCTTGGCGGCGATGTTGGGGATGTGCGCCATCTCGGCGATGTAGGCACGCCAGGGCTCGAAGGCCTCCCCGGCAACGTCGGGCACGCCGCAGTGGTCGAGCACGAACCGGGTTTGCGGCGCGGCCTTGGCATGTGCCATGCCGATCGGCAACTGGTCGGCGCGCAGGCAGAAGTCGAAGACAAGCCCGGCATCGCCGATGCGGCGCAGGTTGGCGGCGAACTGGGTGGTCTGCGACAGCTCGTCGGGCGACTGGTGGAGGATGCGGCGCAGGCCGCGTACCCGCGGACGCTCGAGCAGCCAATCGAGATGGGCGGGAAAGTCGGCGTGCTCGGGCCGGCAGGCGGCAATCGCGCCAATCACGCGCGGATCGATGCCGAGGACGAAGTCGGTCTCCTCGCGCATCTGCGGCTCGGCGACATCCACCTCCATGTGGAGCGCCGACTGGATGCCGAGGGGTTCGGCTTCGGCGAAGTAGTCTTCGACGGGGAAGCGCTTCTGCAGGTGCGGCGCGTTGGCAATCCAGGGATAGGAGAGCCGCTCGGGGTAGACGAGGTGGAGATGGGTATCGAGGATGGGGATCATGTCACCTGCGCCGGCTGTATGGACGCTCGGGGCCGGCGTCCGGTCGGGAAGTTCTAACCGGGCGCTGCCGTGCGTCAATCGCCCTGCTGTGATGCCGGGACTTGACCTTGGGATTGCTTTTGGCGGAAGCCGGGAACCGAGGAGCTGGAAGAAGGTTTCTGCCGTACCGCCACCAAAGGCGGTATTGCCGTGCCTTGCCTCCGAACGGAGCGATCCTTAGGCTCCGAGCTATAATCATGCCCAAACGGCCGGAGAAAAGACCATGAAAACCACCTCGATAGCCATCCTGCTGAGCGCCATGCTGCTTCCCACCGCGGCCTTTGCCGAGGACGCGGCCGCTACCGTCGGCGACGCCGAAAAGGGCAAAGCGGTGTTCAATCAGTGCGGCGCGTGCCATGCGGTGGGTGAGAACGCCAAGAACAAGGTCGGCCCGGTGCTGAACGACGTCGTCGGCCGCCACGCCGCGGCGGTGCCGGACTACAAGTATTCCGAGGCGATGACCAAGGCCGGCCAGGACGGCTGGATCTGGACGCCGGAGACCCTGACCCCGTTCCTGCACGATCCCCGCGCCACAATCCCCGGCACCAAGATGACCTTCGCCGGCCTCAAGAAGGACGAGGACGTCGCCAACGTGATCGCCTACCTGATGACGTTCTCGCCGAACTTCGACCCCGCCGCCGCGGGCGCCGCCGCGCCTGCCGATGGAGCGGCTCCGGCCGCTGGCGCTGCGCCGGCAGCCCCGGCCAAGCAGTAAACTGCGCAAGGCAGGCTAGATACTTCCGAGCGGGCCGGCGAGTTTCTCGCCGGCCTTTGCTTTTGCCCTGCCCTAGCCCTTGACTGCGCCGACGGTGAGGCCGCCGACGAGATAGCGCTGAGTGTAGACATAGAGCAGCGCGACGGGGATCGCAGTCATCAGCGATGCGGCCATCAGCTCGCCCCAGGGCAGGATATCGCCGACCACCATCGACTGCAGGCCGATCGGCAGCGTGCGCAACGATTCGCTTGTGATGAAGACGAAGGCGAAGAGGAACTCGTTCCACGCGTTGGTGAAGCAGAACAACGTCACCGAGAGCAGCGCGGGCGCAGCCAGCGGCAGGGTGATGCGCCAGAAGGCGTAGACCCGGCTCGCGCCATCGATCATCGCCGCTTCCTCGAGCTCGATGGGGATCGAGCGGAAATAGCCGATCAGCACCCAGGTCGCGAACGGCATTAGGAAGGTCGGGTAAGTGGTGAGGAGCGCGGCGTAGCTGTTGATGATCCCGAGATCGCTGAGCGTCTGGTAGAGCGGGATGAAGAGCAGCGTGCCCGGCAGCAGGTAGGTGATGAGGATGAACGTCGTCAGCAGCCCTGCCCCGAGGAACTTGAGGCGCGACAGCGCATAGGCTGCGAGCGCCGCGAAGGTCACGGAGATGACCGTCGAGAAGAAGCCGATCAGCACCGAGTTGCGCAACCAGGTCAGGAACGGCGTTTCCTGCACCAGCGAGCGGTACTGTTCGAGCGTGAACGGATCGGGCCAGAAGATCGACGTGCGGGCGCTGATCTGCGGCGTCGTCTTGAACGAGGTCACGATCACCCAGTAGAACGGGAACAGCACGAAGATCATGATCGGCAGCAGGATGAGAAGGCGCAGGAATATCTGCCACTTCTCGCGCCGCTCCATAGCCCTGCCGATCTTCTGCGTGCGGCCGGCAAAGAGCTTGCCGATCTGCCCGAACAGCCATTCGAGGCCGCGGAAGATCATCTCGAACGGCCAGAAGATGAGATCAAGAACGGCGCCCAGCATGCGGCCGAAGAAGCGGGACACGTGCGTGCCCCAGCGCACCTTCTTTTCCGCCGCCCGCGCACGGTCGTCGTTGCGCATGTAGCGCGCGAGCAGCCAGATCAGCAGCGCCATCAACGGCGCGACGCTGAGGGCGATCGCGGTGCCCGGGCCATACTGCAGCGAGGCGATGGCCTTCTCGTAGGCGAGGATGGAATAGAGCTTGGTCGCGCCGCCCGGTCCGCCGCCGGTCATCAGGAAGATGAGGCCGAACTGGTTGAAGGTGGAGATGAAGGACAGCAGCAGCACGACGATGATGACGTAGCGCAGGCCCGGCAGCGTCACGTAGCGGAAGCGCTGGACGACATTGGCGCCGTCGACTTCGGCGGCTTCGAGCTGCTCCTTGTCGATGGCCTTGAGGCCGGCGAGCAGCAGGAGCGTGAAGAAGGGGATGCCCTTCCAGACGTTCACCGCGATGACGCTACCCATCGCCATCTGCGGGTCCGAGAGCCAGCCAAGCGGGCGGTCGATGACGCCGAGGCCGAGCAGGATGGGGTTCAAGCCGCCGAAGATCGGGTCGTAGATGCTCTTCCAGGCCAGCGCGGTGACGATTTCCGGAACGATCCAGGGCAGCAGCATCAGGCCCGAAAGCAGCCCGCGGTAGGGCACGCGGCTGTTGAGGATCAGAGCGATCGTCATGCCGGTGACGAACTTGATGAGCAG
>JAEZBF010000064.1 GCA_023427545.1 Pseudomonadota bacterium | reverse complement strand
CCAGTGTCTTGAGCAGTTTCATGCGTAGTCCTCCCGTTAGGTGGCGCCGGCGCTTATGCGACGGACGTCCGGTTGACCGTTTCCGCCTTGCCGGCTTCTGCGACGATGAGGTTCACCTCCGCAGTTTCCAGCATCTGGCGGTCTTCGTCACGAATGCCGCGATCGGTGATCACGGTGTGGACGCGCCCGAGCTCACAGAGGATGAGGCTGGAGCGGGTCCGGAACTTGGATGAATCGACGAGCACGATCAGCTCGTCGGCCTGGCTGATGAGCGCGAGCTCGGACTGGACGACCATGGGGTCGGCTTCCATCAGCCCGTGCTGGTTGATCCCCTGGCAGCCGATGAACATGCGCTTGGCATAGAAGTGCGAGGCCACGACGCCGCCGAACGGCGAGAGGATGACGTTCTGCTCGCGATAGACGGTGCCGCCGGGGATCACGACGGAATTGCGCGAATTGTGGATCAGGTGCTCGGCGATCGCGAAGCTGTTGGTAAAGACCGAGAGCCGGCGACCGGTGAGGTGGTGCACCATCTGGTAGGTGGTGGTGCCGCCGTTGATGATGATCGGCTCGCCGTCACGGCAGAGCTCGGCGGCGGTATGCGCGATCGCGCGCTTTGCCGCGATGTTGATGGTCTCGTTGACCGCGAAGGGGCGCCCCATGAGGGCACCCTGCTCGGGCGGGTTGACCGCCTCGGCGCCGCCGCGCAGGCGGCGGAGCCTGCCCTCGAGGTGAAGGGCGGCGATGTCGCGCCGGATCGTCGCTTCGGACGTGCCGGTGAGCTCGACCAGGTCGGCAACGGTCGCAACCGGCCGCGACTGGACGGCGCTCAGGATCACCCGGCGGCGCTCGCTCTCGTGCAAAACTTCCCCCGCTCCCTCTGGCCTTAGGCCAACCCTTCGGGATCCCGTCCCGACTGCGGCATCTCTTCTTGGGCTAGTTGGTTCCACGCGGCGTGATCGTTGTCAATCAGCATCCGCTCATTTCCGATCAGGTTGATTGAAGCTGAGCGGTTTCCCGTTGACACGCTTTCGCTTGATGTGGCCATGTGCGGCTGCTGCCGACCAGGGAGGACATCATGCCGGACGCCGCGCCTTCGCGCCTCGCCAACCTTTGGGACGAAGCGAAAGCCGCCGGGATGACCGAGGCGGAACGGCTGGTCTACCGCTCGAACCTGCTCGGTTCCGACAAGCGCGTGACCAATTACGGCGGCGGCAATACCTCATCCAAGATCATGGAGAAGGATCCGCTGACCGGCGAGCAGGTCGAGGTGCTCTGGGTCAAGGGTTCGGGCGGCGACAGCGCGTCGATCAAGCTCGATGGCTTTGCGACGCTCTACATGGACAAGCTGCGGGCGCTGAAGGGGCTCTACCGCGGGCTCGCGCACGAAGACGAGATGGTCGGGTACCTGCCGCACGCGACGTTCAACCTCAACCCGCGCGCCGCCTCGATCGATACGCCGCTGCACGCCTTCGTGCCGCATCCCTACGTCGATCACATGCACCCGGACGCGATCATCGCGATTGCGGCGAGCGCGGACAGCAAGCGCCTGACGCAGGAGATTTTCGGCGACGAGATCGGCTGGCTGCCGTGGAAACGTCCCGGCTTCGAGCTCGGCCTGTGGCTGGGGAAGTTCTGCGAGGAGCACCCGGAGGCCAAGGGCGTGATCCTCGAGAGCCATGGGCTCTTCACCTGGGGCGACACGCCCCGCGAGTGCTACGAACAGACGATCGCGACGGTTAACAAGGCGATCGCCTGGTTTGAGGGCCAGACCGCGGGCAAGCCGGCCTTCGGCGGCGCTGCGGTGCAGGCGCTGGGCGCCCACGAGCGCCGGGCGATCGCGGCGCGGCTGATGCCACGGATTCGCGGGCTGATCTCGCAGGACAGCAAGAAGCTCGGGCACTTCGACGATTCTCCGGCGGTGCTGGAGTTCGTTAACTCGCAGCGGCTGCGGGAGCTGGCGGCGCTGGGGACCTCGTGCCCCGATCACTTCCTGCGCACCAAGATCCGGCCGCTGGTGATCGACTATGCGCCGGGCGGCGACCTAGACGCGGTTGTCGCGGCGCTGCCGGATCAACTCGCGGCCTATCGCGCGGACTATGCCGCCTACTACGAGCGCTCCAGGCATGCCGACAGCCCGGCCATGCGGGACGCGAACGCGGTGGTCTACCTCATGCCGGGCGTGGGCATGTTCACCTTCGCCAAGGACAAGGCGACGGCGCGGATTTCTGGCGAGTTCTACGTCAACGCGATCAACGTGATGCGCGGGGCATCGGCCGTCTCCACCTATCGCGGGCTGCCCGAGCAGGAGGCGTTCGACATCGAGTACTGGCTGCTCGAGGAGGCCAAGCTCCAGCGCATGCCCAAGGCGAAATCGCTCGCGGGGCACATCGCGCTGGTCACCGGTGGGGCCGGCGGCATCGGCAAGGCAACGGCGGTGCGGCTGCTGCGCGAAGGCGCCTGCGTCGTGCTGGCCGACATCGACGAGACGGCGCTCGTAGCCGCCAACGACGAGCTCGGCAGAGCCTTCGGCAGGGACGTGGTGCGGCCGGTGACGCTCAACGTCACGCAGGAGGCCGGGGTGATTGCCGGGTTCGCGCAGGCCGTGGTGGAGTTCGGCGGGCTCGACATCCTCGTTTCCAACGCCGGCATTGCCTCGTCCGCGCCGATCGAGGACACCTCGCTCGAGCTCTGGAACCGCAACATGGACATCCTCTCGACCGGCTACTTCCTCGTCAGCCGCGAGGCCTTCCGCCTGTTCCGCGCGCAGAAGATCGGGGGCAACGTGGTGTTCGTCGCGAGCAAGAACGGCCTTGCCGCCTCGCCGAACGCTTCGGCCTACTGCACGGCCAAGGCGGCGGAGATACATCTCGCCCGCTGCCTTGCGCTCGAGGGGGCGGCCGAGCAGATCCGCGTCAACGTCGTCAACCCCGACGCGGTACTGCGTGGCAGCAAGATCTGGGCGGGCGAATGGCTCGAGCAGCGCGCCTCGACCTACAAGACCGACAAGGAGGGGCTCGAGGACATGTACCGCCAGCGCTCGCTGCTCAAGCGCTCGGTCTTCCCCGAGGATATCGCGGAGGCGGTGTATTTCCTCGCGTCGGACATGTCGGCGAAGTCGACGGGGAATATCATCAACGTCGATGCCGGCAACGCGCAGAGCTTTACCCGGTAGGGTGGGCCCGGACCTCGTGGTTCGACAGGCTCACCCCGA
>JAEZBF010000057.1 GCA_023427545.1 Pseudomonadota bacterium | reverse complement strand
CGGCCAACCCGGATCGAACTTCGGGCCGCGGGTACTAGGTAGGCAGCGTACGGTGATCCCGCGAAACCCCGACGGGAGCGTGATGGAATCCAACGGCACGAATCATCACGAACTTGATGGTGTGGCCCGCGGGCTTGCGCACGGTGGTACGAGAGAACGCCAACGTGGCAGTAATCCTCATCCGCTCCTTGGCGGAGTCGAGACGGCTGACAGGGCCGGTCGTGCAATCGGACACGGAGTATTCGGTGATTGAATTGGCGGTCACGATCCCGAAATGGGCGCCGGTCGATGATGCCATCCAGATCGGCTTCGTCCTCGTCAACCGCGGGCCCGAGGGCGTCTACGTGAACCGTCGATGCGCGTGTGGGCCGCCCAGCTCCGGCGCGGACATCGCCATCGAGGTGTACGACGAGCACGCGCGGCTCATGCGCTCGAAGCGCCCCGACATCCCCCCGCCGACCGCCGCCGACTTCGTCTGGCTGGAGCCGGGGCGCTCCACGTACGGGACCATGGTGCACGACCTCCTCTGGGATCACCAGCTCCCGGTCGGCCGCTACATGGTCGACATGGTCTACCGCCAGGTGGACGCGGTGCCGCCGGAGCTGGCGGGCAAGCCGGTGTTCACCGGGATGATCCGCCCGGAGAGCAAGGGCTTCGAGGTCATCCACTGGGGCGCGCCGCCGCCGCGGCGGGAGGCGCCGGAGCCCGGCGGCGTCGCGCGATGAGCAAGGTCAAGGAGCAGGTCGCCAAGATCGCCGCCCCGGTGCTCGGCTGCTCGCACGACGACGTCATGGTGCGCCAGGAAGCGGTGCCCTGGCTCCGCCGGATGCGGGGTTATCGCGCGACGGGCCCCGCAGGCGGGCAGCACGTCGCGGGGCTGCTGGTCGTGATGCCGGACGGGGCGCTTACGCCACCGCTCGTGCTCGCATCCGAGCCGGTGTGGGATCAGCGTCTGGGACGCGAGCGCGGTGCTGCGCTGCGAGGACCTCGACCCTCGCACCTTGCCGCCGGCGGTCCTCGCGGAGATCTGCCGCGTCACCCTCGGCGGCCCGGGCGGGAAGCTCGCCACGCCGGAGCTGGCGCAGCGCGAGCTCCGTGACCGCGACACCTATCAGGCGCTCGCGCCGGCGCTGGTCGAGCCCACCGTCAACACGAAGGGCAAGCAGTGGACCATCTGGTTCACCTACGTCGCGCCGGACGGCGCCGTGGAGGGCTGGGTCACCGAGGGCTCGGAGCAGAGCGTGGTGAAGGCCGGCTGCCAGCTCCTGCACCCGCCCGAGGCGTGGCCGATGGCGAGCGGGCCGATGGCGCGAAGGTAGAGTCGAAAGAAGAGGTCTCCGTGGAAGAGAGCCAAGACATGATCATCACTCCGGCCGGCGCCGGCAGCGAGTCCACGCTGCGCCAGGCGCAGGGCGGCGAGAGCGAGATCCTCCTGCGCGTGAAGCAGCCGGCGGTCTTCACCGTGGAGATCGGCGGCGCGCCGGTGCTCACCATCACGCGCGAGGCGGGCGCGGTGCGCATCGAGCTCGGCGAGGCGGCGGGCGAGCGCCTCGTCCTCGGCGACAGCTTCCGCGCCTTCATCAACGACTTCCTCCAGACGAAGTTCGACGCCCACGTCCACCTCATCCCGTCGGGCCAGGCGACGACCCCGCCCCACGCCGCCTTCGTCGGCGCAGAGATGCCCGAGGAGCTGCTGTCCCGGGTGGCCAAGACCCGCTGAGATCGCTGATGCCGACCATCGCGCTGCGCAGGTTGTCGAACAGCACGGGGATTTCCGACGACCGTCAGGTGAGCTATCGGATCGAGCGTCTCAATGCGTACTGGTCTCGACTCACAGTGACACTCCACGTCGAGTACCATTTCGGCCTCCCGGAGCATTGGACACCCGACCGCAGAGCCCGCTTCCCCATCGGCTTCGAAAGCAGCGTCCGCCAGTGGAGCAGGCGCTACCTGCTGCAGTCGTCCGGGCTGTTGGGCACACGCCACGTCGAGGTCATGTGCAGGCGTCGGCCACGCGTGCGGGATCGGACCTTCAGTGGCACGTCGTGGCGCTGCCGCCGGAGGCCTCCAATGCTCGCAGTCACGTGCAGTACAACTACTCGGGGCATCTGCCGCGAGGCAGCACCGACGGCCCGCAGTACTCCGGGATTGCCGTGGTTCAACTCTTGGAGCGCGATCTCTCGTGCGGATGGCATCATCTCCAGCCCGGGCAGGACCGGAACGCCCGGCTGCGTCAGATGGGAGCCGCTCATGAAGTGGGGCATATGCTCGGTATGGCCCACCCCAGCTGCCCCGGAAATTCAACGGCGTGCTACGGTGATCCCGGCAGCGCCAGCGGCCAGGGCGTGATGGGACTCGGCAGCTGGATCCAGCGCGGCAGCTACCTCTGGGCACAGCGGCTCATGGAGTTTGAGACGATGTCGCCGTGGGCGCTCGTCGATGACCCAGGTACCGACTCGCCCGTGATCTGTGCGGGTCCGACGCAGTGACAGGGAGAGGTTGGGGCGGCTCAAGCCATCGTGGGTCGTGCTGAGCACAGCGCTCGCCGCTGCGCTGATCAGCGTGCTGGTGGCCCAGGCGGTCGGGCGGCTGCGTGAGCCGGCCTGGCGCGAGAGCGAGCGGTGGTGTGAGCCGCGTGAGCGGAACGCGATGTTCGAGCTCTCGCCCACCTTGCTCGAGCGAGGGGAGGCGCGGCCGCAGCTCGTCGCGTGGGAGGATGGGCGGGCGTCGTTGCCCTCGTTTGTCCTCTATGACGATGGGCGATGGCTGCGCGCGCCCTCGCCCCCGGCCGCGTCCTACTTCGCTGGGCGTAGCAGCGCCGACGAGGCCGCGGCGCTCGCCGAGCGCCTGCAGCCGAGCGACCTGGTCGTGACGCCGCCGATCGTGACGCTCGTCCCGGGTGCATTCGACCTCAACGTGATGACGGTCTGCGCGGCGGCGGGCGACCGCTGGGGGTGCGTGAGCGTGGAGGGTGTTCCGCCTCCCGGTGCGGCGGAGGGGATCGGCGTGGTCGAGGTCCCGGAGGGATCGCTGCCGACCGCTTTCGCCGCCGCCCGTGCTGCCCTCGAGGGCTTCGATCCCGCCGCGGGCGCGCCGTTTCGCCCGCCGATGATGGAGATCGCGGTCTCACCGCGAGGCCCGATCGCCGCCGAGACGCCCGCTGAGCTCTTGTCTCCAGTCGCGCCGTGGCCGAGCCGACTTCCGGCATTGGACGCCGCAAGACGCGCCGCCGGCACCTGGACGCTCTCGCTCGACGACGCCGCGCGCGTGGAGGCTCACCTCGCGGAGCATCGAACATCGGTCGCCCGGGTCCACGGCCGGGAGGTGGTGCTCGGCCAGGCCCTCCCGCGGCTGCCGGCGAGCGCGTATCTGCGGGCCCTCGCCGCCACGTTCTTCGATGTGCGGTACGAGTGCTCGCTGCGGAGCGAGCCCTGACCCGGTTGGGCGCGACCCTGGCGCTGGCCGTCCTCGCGGCGTGCGGGCCCGCGTGGCC
>JAEZBF010000420.1 GCA_023427545.1 Pseudomonadota bacterium | reverse complement strand
GGGGCAATGGCGCCGTCGCCAATTTCGCGAAGCGCAACAACGGGGTTCTTGTCGTTGTCGCGGGACACGGTGATCTGGCTGCCAGCCGAGATCATGCGGGCGCGGTGCGCTGCCATCAGCACGAGGTCGAAACGGTTCTCGACCTTCTCGATGCAATCTTCGACGGTGACGCGTGCCACGTGCGACTCCAGGCAATAATGGGAAGAGGAAGCGGCGTTCATACACGAGCGCGCGTTCCGCCGCAAGTTGGTGCGCGGATGGATCGCTGCACCGTGACGATGTCGCGCAGGGCGCCGGGTCCGGCGTGCCGTTGACCTCGCTTGTCCCGCCGGTCAGGATCGGAGCCTATCAGCAAGAATTCGAAGGCCCTCCCGTGCTGGAGCCGGAACCCCCACGGGACTGTCCACTATGTCCGCGCCTCGCCGCCTTCCGGGCGGAGAACCAGATGCGCTTTCCCGATTGGCACAATGCGCCGGTGCCGGCCTGGGGCGATCCCCTGCCCCGGCTGATCATCGTCGGCCTCGCACCAGGCCTCAAAGGCGCGAACCGTACCGGCCGGCCGTTCACCGGCGATCATGCGGGCGCTCTGCTCTATGCGACGCTGCTCAAGTTCGGGCTGGCGACCGGCGTGTTCGAAGCGCGGCCCGACGACAGCCTGCAGTTGCGCGGCGTGCTGATCGTCAACGCCGTGCGTTGCGTGCCGCCGCAGAACAAGCCCACGCCCCAGGAGATCGGCACCTGCCGACGCTTCCTCGAGGCTGCGATCGCCGCCCATCCGAGCGCCCGCGCCTTCCTAGCGCTCGGCCGCATCGCGCATGACTCGCTGCTGCCGGCGCTCGGCGAGAAGCGTTCGCGCTTCCCCTTCGGCCACGGCGCCGAGCACGTGCGGGGCGACGGGCGCCGGCTCTTCGACAGCTACCACTGCTCGCGGTACAACACGAACACGGGCGTGCTGACGACGCAGATGTTCGAGGATGTCGTGGGGAGAGCTGCTGGAGTGATGGATGGTGAGTAGTAAATGGTAAATGGTAAATGGTAAATGGTGAATGGTGACGCCGCCGCCGCTATGCGGGGCAACCATTCACCACTTACCATTCACCATTTACCACCAGGCTGCCTACCCGTGCTTCATCAGCCGCGACTTTTCGCGGTTCCAGTCGCGGGTCTTTTCGGTCTCGCGCTTGTCGAAGCTCTTCTTGCCCTTGCCGACGCCGATGAGCAGCTTGGCGACGCCACGCTCGTTGAAATAGAGCTTGAGCGGCACGATGGTGTTGCCGGCGCGCTCGACGTCCTGGCTCAGCTTCGCAAGCTGCTTCTTGCTGACCAGCAGCTTCCGCGGCCGCTTCTCTTCGTGGTTGAAGCGGTTGGCCTGCAGATATTCCGGAATATGGGCGTTGATCAGCCAGAGCTCGCCCCGCTCGGGCGAGGCATAGCTCTCGGTGATCTGCGCCTTGCCCGTCCGCAGCGACTTCACCTCGGTGCCCGTCAGCACGATCCCCGCCTCGAGCGTATCGAGGATCTCGTAGTCGTAGCGCGCGCGCCGGTTCTCGGCGACGGCTCCGGTGGTCACGAGGCTGGGCTTGTTAGGGGTCTTGGCCATCACAGTCATGTAGCGCAACCAGCGGAAAATCCAACCACGATCGGCTAATCCGCGGGACGCCAAAGCCACCAAAGAATGCCACTCGCCATCACGATCCAGACGGCGACGACAAAGAAAAGCCCGGCGCGGCTGACCGGCCTGTCGGATCGTTCGGCGGCTGCGCGGAACTCCGCGAGCAGGGAGGCCGGTATGAGCTTCACGACCAGAAGAATGCCGAGCGGCACGATCAGGAGATCGTCGAGGTAGCCCAGGATCGGCACAAAATCCGGGATGAGGTCGATCGGCGACAGCGCATAGGCGGCGACGGCAGCGGCCGCGAGCTTGGCGACCAAAGGCGTGCGGGGATCGCGAGCCGCGATCCACAGAGCAACGACGTCGCGCTTGATGGTTCTCGCCCAATGTCTGATCGGGGCGAGAATACCCAAGGGTAGAGCTAGTTCAGCAGCCCTGCGTGACGCATCGCGAAGTCAATGGCCTTCTCGTTTTCGGCGCTGATCGGCGCGAGCGGCAGGCGGAACTCGTTGCGGCAGCGGCCGAGCTTGCTGACGGCGTACTTGATGCCGCCGGGATTGTTCTCGAGGAACAGGTTCTTGTGCAGGAACACGAGCCGATCCTGCAGCGCGAGCGCTGCGGTGAAATCGCCCCGCTGGCATGCGTCCTGCAGTTCTGCACAGAGACGGGGCGCAACGTTCGAGGTGACCGAAATGCAGCCGGTGCCGCCGTGTGCGTTGAACCCGAGGGCGGTCATATCCTCGCCGGAAAGCAGGATGAAGTCCTCGCCAAGACGGGCGCGCTGCAGGCTCGCGCGCTCCATGCTTGCGGTCGCGTCCTTGACTCCCGCGATGTTCGGATGGGCCTCCCGCAGCCGCACGATGGTATCGACGGTGAGGTCCGCCACAGTCCGTCCCGGCACGGAATAGAGCAGGATGGGCAGCGAGGTGGCACGCGCAACGGCGGAGAAGTGCTGGAACATGCCCTCCTGGGTGGGCTTGTTGTAGTAGGGCACGACCGAGAGCACGGCGTCAGCGCCGACCTCTTCGGCGAAGCGGGTGAGCTCCACCGCCTCGGCGGTCGAGTTAGACCC
>JAEZBF010000411.1 GCA_023427545.1 Pseudomonadota bacterium | reverse complement strand
CCACTGCGCTCAGCGGCATGTCACCGAGCCAGTTGACGTCGCGCAGCTTGACCGTGTGCGTCCGCAGCGCCTCGCGCGGGCCGACCACTACCTGCCGCGATCGGCTGTCGAGCTTGAGCACGTAGAGCGGCTCCTGAGCCGCAATCCCGAGGCCCTTCCGCTGCCCGACTGTGTAATGGACGATCCCCTCGTGCCTGCCGAGCACGCGGCCGTCGAGGTGGACGATCTCCCCGCCCGCCATCGCCTCGGGATGCATCTCGCGGATCACGTCAGCATACTTGCCCTGAGGCACGAAGCAGATGTCTTGGCTGTCGTGCTTGTCAGCCACTTCCAGCCCGAGCTCGTGCGCCAGCGCCCGTACCGCCGGTTTCTCCATTCCACCAAGCGGGAAGCGCAGGAAATCCAGCTGCGCCGGCGTGGTGGCAAAGAGGAAATAGCTCTGGTCGCGGTTGGCATCTACCGGCCGGTAAAGCCTGCGGCGGCCGTCGACTAGCCGGCTCTGGACGTAGTGGCCGGTCGCCAGCACGTCGGCGCCGAGATCCTGCGCGACGTTCATCAGGTCGACGAACTTGACGCTCTGGTTGCAGGCAATGCACGGCACCGGCGTCTGCCCCTGCCCGTAGGCATTGGCGAACGGCTCCATCACCGCGTCGCGGAAGCGCTGCTCGTAGTCGAGCACATAGTGCGGGATATCGAGCGCCGCCGCCACGCGTCGCGCGTCGTGGATGTCCTGCCCGGCGCAGCAGGCGCCCTTGCGGTGGGTTGCCGCACCATGATCGTAGAGTTGGAGGGTGACGCCGATGACTTCGTAGCCCTGTCGGGCAAGCAGGCCGGCGACGACCGAGGAATCCACCCCGCCGGACATCGCGACGACGACGCGCGTGTCTTCGGGGCGCTTGGCGATATCAAGAGAGTTCAGCACAGCTTCCATCCGGGTGGGTTCAAGGGCCAGCGGACGGGCGGCTCATACGCGGTTTGGCCGAGACCGGCAAGCGACGCTACCCGGCAGGATTTGCCGGGTGAGGGACCCGAAATTTTCTGCCTCCGCGCAGCCTAAGCGGAATCGATTTAGCAGCAGTCAGGACTAACCCACTGATTCCACGAAGCGGGCGGCCATCCGCTCAACTTGGCAGGCCGCTTGCATCGCTCTTCGCGGATCAGTCCGCCCAGGGTTCGTCTTGACCGCACACCTGCAGTTCATGCCCGCTCCGCCAGCCCGCGCGCCTGCGCCGCTCGTCCCGCGAGCTGAGCCGAACGATACCTCGCCGGCGGACTTCGCCGCCCTGCTGGCGCCCACGAAGGCGCAGCAGACCACCAGCGACGCCGACGAAGCCGCGCCCAAGGCCGCGGCCAAGGACTTTCTCGATGCCCTTCAGGCCCTTGAGGCCGCCTTCGAAGGCGGCGAGGAACCAGCCCCCGATCTCCTCGACCGGCTAAGCGACGACGCCGACGCCCTCGGGCAAGCGCTCGCCGATACCCAGAAGCCTGCCGATCTCGTGAACTCGTTGGCCGGAGTTGCCGGTTTCGCCGCCGCCATCCTCGCGCCCGCGCTCACCCCAGTCGTCGCAGCGGCGACCCCGCTGGTGCAATCCGTCACGGGCACCGAGGCGGCGCGCCCCTCCACCGATCTTTCTGTCCTCGCCGAAAAGCTGCAAAGCCTGGCCGACCGCCTCGCCACCAGCGACGATGCGCTCTCGGCCAAGCTCGCCGCGCTCGCCGACCAGCTCGGCTCGGGCAAGCTGTCCCAGGCCGCGCTCGACAAGATCGGCCTCGGCACGCCCTCGAGCGAGATCGACCAATCGCTTCAGGCGCTCCTTGCCGCCAAGCCGCCTGCCCCCGCACCGAAAGCCGAAACCGCAACTACCGCGGCGCTCCCGGCACCGCAGCTCGCTGCCCCAACATCCACTGGCGAAGTCCCGGAAACCCCGACGCCCGCGCCGGTCACACTGGATAAGTCGCCGGCAACCCAAACCGCAAAGCCGGACCACCCGCCCGCCAAGCCGGAGCCCGTCACTGCCACCGCCGCCAACGCGTCCGCCGAGCTCGCCACCGCCGCCGATGCTCCCGACGCCCCTCCGCTGCAATCCGCAACGGCTCCACCACCCGGCGCCGCACAAGCTTCCGCGGCGCCGAAAATTCTCTCGGCGGCCTACCAGACGCCGCAGGTGAACCTGCCACAGCTGGCGTTCGAGATTGCCCGGCAGTTCAACCAGGGCAGCTCACGCTTCGAGATCAGGCTGGATCCACCCGAGCTCGGGCGCATCGATGTGCGGATGCACGTCGACGCGGCAGGCAACCTCAATGCGCGCCTCACTGTCGAACGCAGCGAGACGCTCGACATGTTCCAGCGCGACCAGCGTGGGCTGGAACGAGCGCTCCAGCAGGCCGGCCTCGACGGCGCTAAGACCAACCTTGAGTTCTCCCTACGGCAGGGCCCGTTTGAGCGGCCGGCCGGCGGCTCCGCCTCGCAAATCCCGGCCGGACGCGGCTCGATCCTCGCCGACGCCGATCCGGTCGCGCCGGCGATCACCCTCTATCGCGGCACTGCCTCCGCAGGCGGCGTCAACATCTTCGTCTAGGAGCAGCAGATGGCCGTCAGCGGCATTGCCGGCAGCACCAGCACCTCGTCCCTGACCGGGTCTCGGCAGACCATTGCCGAGAACTTCGACACATTCCTGTCGCTGCTGACTACCCAGCTCAAGAACCAGAACCCGCTCGATCCGCTCGACACCAACCAGTTCACCCAGCAGCTGGTGCAGTTCACCTCCGTGGAGCAGCAGCTGCGCACCAATGACTTCCTCGCCGCCATGATGCAGAGCAGCCAGACTGCCGCGACCTCGCAGGCCGTCGACTACATCGGCAAGACCGTGACCGCCTCCGGGGTGAAGTCCGATCTCGTCAACGGCAAGGCCTCCTGGAGCTTCAATCTCGCCGCGAACGCGCCCGAGACCACCGTCACGATAAAGGATGGAGACGGCAACATCGTCTACATGCATCGGGCAGCGCTCCCGGCCGGCAAGGGCTCGTTCCAGTGGGACGGCGTCACCAGCGATGGCGGCCGGCGCACCAGCGGCACCTACTCGATAAGCATCGATGCCCGGAACGCCAGCGGCGGACGCGTGTCGGCAACGACGGAGACGAGCGGCAAGGTCACCGGCGTCGACTTGAGTGGGCCCGAACCGGTCCTGCTGGTGGGTACGTCCCGGATGGGTCTCTCCACCGTGACCTCGGTCGCGGAAGGGAGTTAAGCGCCACGCCGTTGTGAAATCGCCTACTCCGCCGGCTCGAGCGCCTCGACGAATCCCGTCGGCAGCCCATCCATGCTGACCAAGTTCTTGTCCTGGCGATAGGCCAGCAGGCCCTCCTCGCCCTTGGCCTCGCACCAGCGGTCCATCTGGTCGCGCTCGCCGGTGTACTCGAAGAACGGCACGCCATAGCCGCACGAGGTCTTCACCAGGTCGAAGTCGATCCGCATCAGCTGGCGCGCGCCCATTGGTTCCGTGCCGAAATGCGCTGCGAGAATTTCGTCGTAGGCCGCGGTGCCGCGCATGATCGCCGTGCCGTGACCATAGAGCCGCAGGATCAATGGCGGCCCCGCGAAGGCGCAGAACATGATCGTCATCGGGCCGCCGGCGAGCGCATGGGCGGCGGTCTCGTTACCGCTTCCGGTGCGGTCGAGGTAGCAGGCGGCGTTGTCGGAGAGCACCCGGAACCACTCGGTTGCGCGGGGCGAGATGTTGACCCGGCTGCCCGGTGCCGCGCTGGCCGTAAAGAACACCCGCTGGGCCGCGATGAACTTGCGGTGGTGGTCGGTAAGTGCCGGAAAATCTTTAGCCATTTGCCCGACTCACACCTCGCGTTTGAACTTCGCAAACCTGACCGCGAAAGTTCTTTACCACCTGTAAGGTTCTCCTTCAGGGATTTTTAGCGCTCCCCCTCTATGCTTCCAGACTGATGGTCAGGTTCAGTTTGAGAGTAAAATGACCGTACAAATGCGTCCCCGCGTCAAGTACGTCATCGGCCCCGACGGGAGCCCTTTGACGATCGCGGATCTACCCCCACGCAATACCCGGCGCTGGGTCATCCGCCGCAAGGCGGAAGTGGTTGCCGCGGTACGTGGCGGGTTGTTGAGCCTCGAAGAGGCCTGCGCCCGTTATACCCTTTCGGTCGACGAATTCCTCAACTGGCAGGCTGCGATCGACAAGCATGGCCTGGCCGGCCTGCGCACCACCTGGATCCAGCACTACCGCGAGGGGTGAGGTGTGCCACGCCCAAGTGGTCCGACAAGCTCGCCATGAGGGCTACTGAGACCCAGCGGTCCGGTGAGCCTTATGGTGAGCCCGTCGAACCACGGGCCGCGTACTCCATTGTCTACTCCCACCTCTTACTTCTCCCCTGCGGGAGAAGATGGATCGCGCGTCAGCGCGCGAGACGGATGACTGCAGACTCTAGAAATACGGCGGGTTCATCCATTCCGCCCCGGACGGCCGCGTCCGCAGCGCTTCGTAGTAGCGGCGCACCGAGGGCAACTCGGGCAAGTCGCGCGGGATCGCCATCCAGCGGCGGACGGACAGACCCAGCGAGATATCTGCAAGGCTGAACGCGCCCACGACGAACGCGCCGCTCTTTGCCAGCTGGTCGTCGAGGATGCGCATCTTGGCTTCCCACTTCCGCAATGATTGCGCGATGCGGGTTTCGTCGTCGAAGCCCTTCTCCTTGCGGAGCAGCGCATAGACCGCATAACCCCATTGGGCATTGAGCTCGGTGCCCTGCCAGCTCAGCCACTGTGTCACGAGCGCGCGCTGCCGCAGATCGGCCGGCAGGAGTGACGTATCGCCCTTACGCTCGCAGAGGTAGCGAATTATGGCGCTGCTCTCGAACAGCACGAACCCATCGTCGACAATGACCGGAACCTGCGCATTCGGATTGAGCGCCAGGAACTCGGGCGCATGCGGATCGCGCAGCGGCATGCCCCAATCCTCGCGTTCGTAGGCAATGCCGAGCTCGCCCGCGGTCCACAGCACCTTGCGTACGTTGATCGAAGTCGTTCGACCCAGCACCCTCAGCATCGAGCTCCTCCCGGCGATCTCGCAATCCGCAACGCGGGTTAAGACAAAGTTTACCATGCGGTAGGTAGTTTTTGCCTAGCGCATTTCGCCATTGGTCGGCGGTGCGCGCGGGGGCGTCAACCGTTGGATAACCTGGTGCAGCTGCTCAATCGCCTCGGGCTCGCGCGGGTTGCCGCCATGGGCGTGGTAGCGGTGCTTATGCTGGGCCTGTTCGGGTTCCTCATCCTGCGCGCCACAAGCCCGCAGATGGCGCCGCTCTACAGCGGTCTCTCGTTCGAGGATTCGGCCGCGATTGTTTCAGAGCTGCAGCAGCAGAACGTCGCCTATGAGCTGCGCGGAGAAGGCGATACCATCCTCGTTGCGCGCGACCAGATCACCACGATCCGCATGCAGCTCGCGCAGAACGGCCTGCCTCAGCGCGGTCAGGTCGGCTACGAGATCTTCGACCAGCAGAGCGCGCTCGGCGCCACCAGCTTCGTACAGAACATCAACAACGTGCGCGCTCTCGAAGGCGAGCTCGCCCGCACCATCACGTCGCTCGCCCGGATCAAGACCGCCCGCGTCCACCTCGTACTCCCGGAGCGCGAACTGTTCCAGAAGGAGCGAAAGGAGCCGAGCGCGGCCCTCGTCCTCTCCGTCCGCGGCGAACTCTCGTCCGGCGAAATCCGCGCCGTCCAGCATCTCGTCGCTTCGGCCGTCGAAGGCCTGACGCCAAATCGTGTGTCGATCGTCGACAATACCGGCCGGTTGCTCGCCTCCGGCGCCGGCAACGACACCGCCGATGCCATGGCCGGAGAGAACGAGGAACGCACGCTTGCCGTCGAGGAACGGCTGCGGACCCGCATCGAGGACCTGCTCGCTAATGTCGTGGGCGCCGGCCACGCCCGCGTCCAGGTTTCTGCCGAGCTCGACCTGCAGCGCTCGACCCGTACCTCCGAGACCTACGATCCCGACAGTCAGGTCGTCCGCTCGCAGCAGACCCGCGACCTCTCCAACCAGGCGCAGAGTCCCGGTGCCGATACGGCAGTAACCGTCGCGACCGCCCTGCCCGGTGCCGCGGCGACCACAGCAGCGAGCGGAGCGACGCTCGAAAGCGGCAGCACGACCGAGGAGACCGTCAACTACGAGATTTCCAAGACAACCGAGACGGCGGTCAGCGAGGCCGGTTCGATCAAGCGGCTCTCCGTCGCGGTGGTGGTCGACGGCATCTACGCGACGGACGCATCGGGCAACTCGAGTTACCAGCCGCGTTCGGCCGATCAGCTCGCTCAAATCCAGGCGCTCGTCCGCACCGCTGCGGGCATCAACGATACGCGCGGCGACCAGGTCGAGGTCGTCAACATGCAGTTCGCCGAGCGCCCCGAGCTCTCGGCCGCCGGCACCGCTCAACCCGACCTCTTCGACTTCACCAGAGACGACATAATGAGCGCAGCGCAGATGGGCGTGACCCTGCTGATCGCGCTTGCCCTGATCTTCTTCATTATGCGCCCGCTGCTCAAGCGCGTGCTCGCCCCCGAGGGACAGGCGCCGCTCGCGCTTGCCCATCGCGCCGAGCTGCCGCCGGAGATGCCGGCAGTGGGCGAGACTGCTGAGCCCGACACAGAGCCGGGCGCACCCAAGCCACCGGCCTGGATCAACACCGCGAAGTCGATGGGCGAGGCGCAGGTCCAGACCCTCAAGACCGTCGGCACTCTCGTCGAGGACAACCCAAAGCAGGCCGCCATGATCGTCCGTGACTGGCTCTCGAACGCCGCATGAACGCAATGATCCAAAATCCTGCCGGCGCGCGGCAGCTGGTGGTCGGTGGCGTCGGTGCGGACCAGCGCGCCCTGAGCGGGCACGAGAAGGCGGCCGTGCTGCTGCTGGCGCTGGGTCCTGACTTCGGCAAGCCGATCCTGCAGGAGCTCGACGACGTAGAGCTGCGGGCGCTCTCGCGCGCCATGGTGCGGCTCGGGCCGATCACGCAGGACATGCTCGACGACCTCCTGATCGAGTTCGTCACCAACATCTCCTCGACGGGTTCGATCTCGGGCAACACCGAATCCACCGAACGACTGCTGCTGTCCTTCCTGCCGCCTGACCGCGTGGACATGATCATGGAGGAAATCCGCGGGCCGGCTGGCCGCAACATGTGGGAGAAGCTCTCCAACGTGCACGAGGACGTGCTCGCGAACTACCTCAAGAACGAGTACCCGCAGACCATCGCCGTGGTGCTCAGCAAGATCGCGACCGATCACGCCAGCAAGGTGCTTTCGGTGCTCCCTGAGGAGCTCGCGATGGACGTCGTCCAGCGCATGCTCGGCCTAGACGCGGTGCAGAAGGAGATCCTCGAGAAGATCGAGTCGACGCTGCGCACCGAGTTCATGTCGACACTCAACCAGACCAAGCGCCGCGACAGCCACGAGCAGATGGCGGAAATCTTCAACAGCTTCGATCGTCAGACCGAGGCCCGATTCATCACCTCGCTCGAGGAACGAAACCGCGACGCCGCCGAGCGTATCAAGGAGCTGATGTTCATCTTCGAGGACCTGGCGCGGCTCGAGTCCTCAGCCATCCAGGTCCTGCTCCAGAAGGTCGACAAGAAGGAGCTGGCGCTCGCCATGAAGGGCGCCAACGATCAGATCAAGGAAGTCTTCCTCGCCAACATGTCGGTTCGCTCGGCCAAAATGCTCAAGGACGACATGGACGCCATGGGCCCGGTTCGTCTCAAGGACGTCGACGACGCGCAGGGCCGCATGGTCAGCGTCGCCAAGGACCTCGCCGCTCGCGGCGAGATCGTGATCACAAAGACGAATTCAGATGAGGAGATGGTTGCCTAGCATGCAGGCCGCGCCCGCCCGTTTCACATTCGATCTCGACCTCGGTCACCGCGAGGAGCGCGGCCGCATGCTCACCGACAATGCCGTTGCCGAGATGCTGCGGGCGGCGCGGATGGAGGGATATTCGCAGGGCTTTGCTGAGGCGGAACAGGCGGTTAGCACGGTCAACGCGCGCCGGCTGGCTGAGGCTGCCGATTGCCTGGCCGATCGTGCCTCGGCCATGATCGCAGCGCTCGAAGAGGCGAGGCGGGAGATTTTGGCCGAGGCTGCCGAACTCGCCCTCGGCGTTGGCCGCAAGCTTGCGCTGCACCTGATCGCCCGCCAGCCGGCAGCCGAGCTCGAGGCGCTGATTGCCGAATGCCTGAGCTCGCTCGAAGGCGTGCCGCACCTCGTCATTCGCTGCCATACCGATGTCGCCGACGCGATCAGGGCGACGACGGAGGCGCGTATGGCGGTCAGCGGCTATGCCGGCCGGCTGGTGGTGATCGGCGATCCCGAAATCGCGCTCTCCGACGGGCGCATCGAGTGGGCCGACGGTGGGCTCGCCCGCGATCTCAAGGCGATCTCCGCAGAGATCGACAGCACGATCGCTGCTTTCGTCGGCGCGCGCGCGCAATCCAAGGAGGTGAGTTGATGAGCAGTCCCGCCGATGACGGCCATCAGGTGACGTTCGAAGAGATGAGCGCCCCGACGCGGAATGCTCCGATGGCGGCCGGCGAACGCACCGCGGCCGACCTCGAGGCGGTATTCGACGTGCCCGTGCGGATTTCGGTAGTGCTCGGCCGCACCCGCATTCCGGTTGCCAGCCTGCTCAAGATGGACGTCGGAACGGTCGTCGAGCTCGACCGTCAGGTCGGGGAGGCAGTCGAGATCTTCGTCAATGACCGACTGGTCGCGCGCGGCGAGATCGTGCTCGTCGAGAGCCGTCTCGGCGTGACCATGACTGAAATCATCAAGGCAGCATGAGGGCTAAGCGATGCGTCTACTGATCGTTGGTGCCCTCGAGGGGCAGCTCAGCGAAGCAACAAAGCTGGCCATGGCCGGTGGCGCGCGGGTCGCTCATGCGCCCACAATCGAGATTGCCCTCGCCAGCCTGCGCGCCGGGCGCGGCGCCGAGCTCCTGCTGGTGGATGTCATGACCGACATCGCCCGGTTGATCTATGCGCTCGACGCGGAACGGATCGTAATCCCGGTCGTCGCCTGCGGCACCGAGAGCAATGCCGCGGCGGCCGTAAACGCCATCCGCGCCGGCGCCAAGGAATACATCCCCCTCCCACCGGACGCCGAACTGATTGCTGCGGTTATCGCAGCCGTCGCACGCGAAAGCAGCGATTTCCTGTTCCGCGACCCGGCGATGGCCCGCGTAGTTCAGCTCGCCGACCAGGTAGCGAAATCCGATGCCAGCGTTCTCATCACCGGCGAGAGCGGCACCGGTAAGGAGGTGATGGCGAAATACCTCCACGGGCGCAGCAAGCGTGCGCATCGGCCATTCATCTCGGTCAACTGCGCAGCAATCCCCGAGGCGCTGCTCGAGAGCGAGCTTTTCGGGCACGAGAAGGGCGCGTTCACGGGCGCCGTCGCGCGGCGCATCGGCAAGTTCGAGGAAGCCAACGGCGGCACCCTGCTGCTCGATGAAATCTCGGAGATGGACGTCCGCCTCCAGGCCAAGCTGCTCCGCGCAATCCAGGAACGCGTGATCGACCGTCTCGGCGGCGGCAAGCCGGTTGCGGTCGACATCCGAATCCTCGCGACCTCGAACCGCAACCTGTCGGATGCGGTACGCCAGGGCACGTTCCGCGAAGACCTGCTGTTCCGCCTCAACGTGGTCAACCTCAAGCTGCCGCCGCTGCGCGACCGGCCAGCCGACATTGTCGCGCTCGCCGAGCACTTCATCGCCAAGTACGCCAAGGCGAACGGCTACGGCCGCCGCTCGTTGTCCACCGCCGCTCGCGATCAGCTACTTCGCGCGACCTGGCCGGGCAACGTGCGCGAACTGGAAAATACGCTCCACCGCGCGGTGCTGCTCAGCGATGGGGAGGTGATCGGTCCCGAGGCGATCGCCCTGCCCGACGGTACCGGACTTGGCGAAATCATGCGCTCACCCTCGGTCGCCGCAACGGCCGCCCAGGCCGCCGACGCCGTCACCCGCGCGATGGTCGGCCGGACCGTCGCGGAGGTCGAGCGCGATCTGATCCTCGATACCCTCGACCACGTCCTCGGCAACCGCACGCACGCCGCCAACATACTGGGCATCTCCATCCGCACCCTGCGCAACAAGCTCAACCAGTACGCGGACGAAGGCGTGGCAGTTGCTGCCCCCGGCGAGCAGCGGAGCGTGGCGTGACGCCTACGCCGGCAGCGCAGTCGCAGTCCCTCTCCCGCAACGCGGGGGAGGGGGACCATGCGAAGCATGGTGGAGGGGGCGGCCCCAAATACGGCGTTCGCGGCCGCCCCCTCCACCGCCTGACGGCGGTCCCCCTCCCCCGTGCTTCGCACAGGAGAGGAATCCCGACTGCGGCCACGGAGCTACTCGATGGCTGACCTCTCCGCATCACCTGCCCCGGGCTTCAAGCTCCCGACGCTGGCCGGGCTGAACCAGCTTCTGCGCTCGTCGGACATCGGGCTCGCCATCGGCGTGATGGCGATCATCGTCGTGCTGATCATGCCGATGCCGCCGATGCTGCTGGATGCGCTGCTGGCGATTTCGATCGTCTTCTCGGTTCTGGTGCTGATGACGGCACTGTTCATCCAGACGCCGCTCGAGTTCAGCTCATTTCCCACGGTGCTGCTGATCGCCGCTATGCTGCGGCTTGCGCTGAACCTTGCCTCGACACGTCTGATCCTTGCCAGCGGCCACACCGGCACCGATGCCGCCGGTCATGTGATCGAGGCGTTCGGCAAGTTCATCATGAACGGCAATTTCGTGATTGGGATTGTGGTGTTTGCAATCCTGATTATCGTGAACTTCATCGTGATTACAAAGGGTTCGGGTCGTATCGCAGAGGTTGCGGCGAGGTTTAATCTAGATGCTATGCCCGGCAAGCAGATGGCGATCGACGCCGATCTGAGCGCGGGGCTGATCGACGAGGCCGAGGCCAAGAAGCGGCGGCAGACGCTCGAGAGCGAGAGCGCGTTCTTCGGCAACATGGACGGCGCGTCCAAGTTCGTGCGCGGCGACGCCATCGCGGGCCTGCTGATCACCTTCATCAACATCATCGCCGGCATGATCATCGGCATGATGCAGGAGGGCCTCTCGATCCAGGAGGCCGGCAACAACTACACGCTGCTGACTGTGGGCGACGGCCTGGTCTCCCAAATCCCGGCCCTGATCGTCTCGACAGCGGCGGGCCTGCTCGTGTCGAAGGCCGGCGTGCGCGGCAGCGCCGACAAGGCGCTGGTCGAGCAGTTTACGTTCTATCCGCGCGCCCTCGGCATGACCGCGGCCGTGATGGGCATGATGGCGCTGCTTCCCGGCATGCCGCTGCTGCCGTTCCTCGGTCTCGCGGGAGGCGCCGGATGGCTCGCCTACAGCTCACGGCGCAGGAAGGACGCCGCCACCACAGCGGCCGCCGCCGCCGAGGTCGCAAAGAAGGCTGCCGAAACGGCGCAGGTCGAGGAAAACCCCATCTCCGACAGCCTCAGGATCGACGACCTCAAGCTCGAACTGGGCTACGGGCTGCTTCAGCTGGTCAAGGAAGATGGCGCAGGCAGCGACCGCCTGACCGAGCAGATAAAGGCGCTTCGGCGCCAGCTCGCGACCGAGCTCGGCTTCGTCATGCCTCCCGTCCGGATCCTCGACAACATGCAGCTTGAGCCCAACGAGTACCGCATCCGCATCAAGGAAGTGGAAGCCGGCAAGGGCCAGATCCATGCGACCCAGCTGATGGTGATGGACCCGATGGGGCGCGAGATCACCCTGCCCGGCCACCACACAACCGAGCCCACCTTCGGCCTCCCGGCGACATGGATCGAGCCGGGCCTTCGCGACGAGGCCGAGCTCAAGGGGTACTCGATCATCGATCCTTCGACGGTGGTGTCGACCCACCTCACCGAGGTGCTCAAGGCGAACGTCGCCGACCTGCTCAGCTACGCCAATGTGCAGTCGCTGCTCAGCGGCCTGGGCAAGGACCAGCAAAAGCTGGTCGAGGATATCGTGCCGAGCCAGATCTCCATCTCCGGCGTCCAGCGCGTGCTGCAGACACTGCTCGCCGAGCGCGTCTCGATCCGCGATCTCTCGACCATCCTCGAAGGCATCGCCGAGATCGCCGGCGGGGGCCGCTCGCCGCAGACCATTGCCGAGCACGTCCGCGCGCGGCTGTCGCGCCAGATCTGCGCCGCGAACCTCGGGCCGGACGGTACACTGCCGCTCCTGACGCTCTCACCGGCATGGGAGCGGGATTTCGCCGAGGCCATGGTCGGCGACGGCGAGCACCGCCACCTCGCAATGGCGCCGAGCCGCCTGCAACAGTTCATCCACGCTATCCAGCAGGGCTTCGAAAACGCCGCGCAGATGGGCATCCTGCCGGTGCTCATCACCTCACCCTCGATCCGCCCGCACGTCCGCGCGATCATCGAGCGCTTCCGCCCGCAGACCGTGGTGATGAGCCAGAACGAGGTGCATCCGCGGGTCCGCCTGAAGACGATCGGCAGCGTCTAGGACCGGCGATCCCTGCAATCGGCGCAGGTCGACCATGAGCGGCGCGCCGGAACGAGCCTGACGGCTTCGCATTACTGGGGGCACGCACCCCGGGGACTGCCATGAAGCTCTTTCGCTGCGACCATTGCGGCCACACCGTCTACTTCGAGAACGTCTCGTGCGAGAACTGCGGCCACCGTCTCGGCTACGTGCCCGAGATCGCCGACCTGGTCTCGCTCGACGCCGACGAGATCGCCTGGACCAGCCCACGGGTTCCGGGCAAGCGGTTCGTGTTCTGCGCCAATGCCGTGCAGGGCGCCTGCAATTGGCTGCTGCCCAGCGAGCCCGGCGGGCCGGTGTTCTGCCGCGCCTGCCGGCACAACGAGACCATCCCTCCGCTCACCAGCCCGCAGATGATCAGCCAATGGCAGACCATCGAGCGGGCCAAGCACCGGCTCTTCTATTCGCTGATCGAGTTCGGACTGCCGCTCGCGACACGTACCGAGAACCCGGAGCACGGACTGAGCTTCCGCTTCCTCGCCGACATCGAGGACAAGCCGGTGATGACCGGCCATGAGAACGGCATAATCACCATCGCCCTCGCCGAGGCCGATGACGCGGAGCGCGAACGGCGGCGGACCAACATGGGCGAGCCCTATCGCACGTTGCTGGGGCACTTCCGTCACGAGATCGGCCACCATTACTGGGATCTGCTGGTCGATGGCGGGCCCTTCATCGATGAGTTCCGCACCTTGTTCGGCGACGAACGGCCCGACTATGGCGAGGCGCTCAAGCGCCACTACGAGCAGGGGCCGCCACTCGACTGGCAGCACAACTTCATCTCGGCCTATGCCACCTCGCACCCGTGGGAAGATTTCGCCGAGACCTGGGCGCACTTCATGCACCTGACCGATACCCTCGAGACGGCGTCCGCCTATGGCGTCGGCGTGCACCCGGAGGTCGATTCAGATGGCAAGCTCGCCAGCGAGTTCCGCTTCGATCCGTACCGGACTACGGACATCGATACGTTGGTCGAAAAGTGGGTGCCGCTCGCTTCCCTGCTGAACAATCTGAACCGCTCGATGGGATTGGCCGATGCCTATCCGTTCGTGCTCACGCCGAAGGTCATCGAGAAGCTCGGCTTCATCCAGCGGCTGATCCAGAGCCGGCGCTAACTCCGGCTTAACCGGTTAACCCGGCAAGGCGCGCCACGCCCCGGAAGCTCCGCTATCGTTGCGCACGTGGGGAGCCCTGCTCCCTCCGAAAACCGCCAGGGAGGCGGAGAAGGCCGGACCCGAAAAGGGCCGGCCTTTTCTATTTACCTACAAACGTGTGGTGACCGGAACGACTGTGGGGGGAAGGCGTTAGTGGGGCATACGGACCGCGCGGACGTCTCTGCCAGAAGCAGTCCAGCGCGGCCCGGCCCACCCACAGGATGAACAAAGGGAGTTTACGATGATCCGTACCCTGCTGACTACTACGGCAGTGGCGCTGCTGCTTTCCGCGCCCGCCATGGCCCAGAACGCCGCGCCGGCAGCCCCCGCTGCGAACGCCCCGGCGGCCAGTGCCCCGGCCAACAATACCCAGGTTCAGGTCGACCCCGCGCTTCAGGACATGCTCGCCAAGGGCTATCAGGTCGCTGACACCGACAACCTTGCCAGCCGCATCATCGGCGCGCCGGTCTATTCCTCGACTGCGGACGATGCCGAGCGGATCGGCGACATCAACGACATCGTTCTGAACCAGGACGGCCAGATCGGCGCCGTGGTGATCGGCGTCGGCGGCTTCCTCGGCGTCGGCGAGAAGAACGTCGCGGTCGACTTCAAGGCCCTGCAGTTCGCTGTCGCGGCCGACAACACCGAACGCTGGGTCCTGCCCACGAACAAGGATCAGCTGAGCGCTGCCGCCGACTTCCAGTGGGTCGATGACGAGCCGACCGACACCGCGGCAAACGCCAATGCCAACAACAACGGCATGGCTCCCGCCAACAACACCGCCGCCGCCCCTGCAGCCGACACCGCTGCGGTCAACAACAACAACGCCATGGCGCCGGCGAACAACAACGCCGCTCCGGCCCCCGCGACCAACACCGCCGCGAACGCCAATAACAACAACAATGCGGTGACCCAGGGCATGCAGTCGGCGCAGGATACCAGCGCCAATGCGAACGCCAAGGTCAACAACCCCAACGCCCTCGATATGAACGGCATGACGTCGCTCGAGAGCGGCACCCTGACGGCCGAGGAACTCGACGACGTCGATGTCATCGGCTCGGACAACACCGAGATCGCGGAAGTCAGCGACATCGTGCTGACGCCCGATGGTAAGGTCGACGCCCTGCTGATCGACTTCGGTGGCTTCCTCGGCATTGGCCAGAAGACCGTCGCGGTCGGCATGGACAACCTGCAGTTCATGCAGGACCAGAATGGCAAGCGCTTCGTGAAGGTGAACGCCACCCGCGAGCAACTCGACGCGGCTCCCCAGTACGACAAGGACACCTACGCGCAGAACCGCGATAGCCAGCGCCTTGTGGTCGGCAACAACGGCTAAGCGCTTCCGAATGGACTGAGGGAAAGGCCCGCTTCGGCGGGCCTTTTCTTTTGCGCGGTGTGCAGGGTAGATCGGGCCGTGACGATCACCGGCATCGACCATGTCCTGCTCGCTATACCCGAGACTGCCGAAGAGCAGGCACGCGCGTTCTATTGCGGGGTACTTGGGTTCGCGGAGCTAGCGAAGCCGGAGGCGCTGGCCGGTCGGGGCGGGCTGTGGCTGAAGAGCGGCGCGGCTGTGGTGCACCTGGGTGTCGAACCGGGGTTCGGCCGCCCCGCCGCGCCCACCCAGCCCTGCTGGTCGACGACCTGGACGTGCTGATCGAGCGGCCGGCGCAGAGCTCGCCTTCGACGTGCCTCTGCCGGGCTACAAGCGGGTTCACGTGCGTGAGCCGTTCGGCAACCGGATCGAGTTGATGGAGCGGGTGGCCGGTTGACGAACCGCCCTGCCCCTCGTCA
>JAEZBF010000419.1 GCA_023427545.1 Pseudomonadota bacterium | reverse complement strand
CGCCGCGGGGCGACACCCTGCTCGCCATTGACGCGAGCGCCGCAAAGCCCACCGCGGTCGCCACCCTTGCACAAGGCTGCGGTCTGGCAGGCGAGGGGAGTGGTTTTCGCGCGTCCAGCAGCTCGGGCGCGCTCGTTGGGTTCTCCGGCTCGGGTGCGCCGGAACGCAAATCGCCGGTGTTCTTCGACAATCATCTGCGGGCGCTCGGCGCTTAGCGCAAAGCCGGTGCGGCGCCGCGGGGCGGGTCTTGCGTTAGTGACGGACGCCGTGCACTTACTCGCCGCCGCCAAAACGTTTTGGACGTCGGGCGGACGCGCGGCAAGCTGCCGGCGGCCCGCTACGAGGAGATCTTCCATAAATGCCTATCGAAGTCGTGGTCTGGGGCGAGAACGTCCACGAGCACACCAATCAGGTTGTCGCCAGGAACTACCCCAAGGGCATGCACGAGCAGATTGCGACCGTGCTGCGCGAGGACCCCAATCTCTCGGTCAGCACCGCGACGCTGCAGGACCCCGAACACGGACTCACCGAAGCGCGCCTCGAGAAAACGGACGTCCTCACATGGTGGGGGCACAAGGCGCACGACGATGTCGATGACGAGGTCGTCGAGCGCGTCGCCAAGCGGGTGCACGAGGGCATGGGGCTCATCGTCCTACACTCGGGACATCTTTCGAAGATTTTCCGCCGCCTGATGGGGACGCCCTGCGATCTCCACTGGCGCGAGGCTGGCGAGCGCGAGCGCATCTGGTGCGTCAACCAGGGCCACCCGATCGCACGTGACATCCCGCTGCATTTCGAGCTCGAGATGGAAGAGATGTACGGCGAGCCGTTCGGCGTGCCCGAACCGCTCGAGAGCATCTTCATCTCGTGGTTCCAGGGCGGGGAAATCTTCCGCTCGGGCCTGACTTACCGGCGCGGCGCGGGGAATATCTTCTACTTCCGGCCCGGCCACGAAACCTACCCAACATACTACGACAAGAACGTTGGCCAGGTGATCCGCAACGCGGTGAACTGGGCCTACAATCCGCGGCGCTACGCAGCCCGGCCCAAGCCCTCCAACCGGCCGATCGGGCAATCGCTGGAGCCGCTGACGGCGCGCGGCGAGAGCTCACACGGGCCGGACGACATGGGGCCGGGCGCGGCCGCGACGAAGGGCTGACAGCAGATGCGTCTTCTCGTTCTCGGAACCGGCCGCATGGCCGCGCTGCAGATGGAGCGTGGGTGGGGCAAGATCGATGACGTCGAGGTGGTCGGCGCCGTGGAAGTCGACCCCAACAAGCTCAACGCCTTCGCCGACGCGCACGGTATCCCCGAGCGCTTCGCCTCGCTCGATGCGGCACTCGACTGGGGGCGTTTCGATGCGGTGACCAACGTCACCCCCGATGCGCTGCACCATGCCACCACGATGGCGATCATCGCTGCTGGTAAGCACATCTTCTGCGAGAAGCCGCTCGCGACCGATGCCGCCAAGGCGTTCGAGATGACCGAGGCGGCCGAGGCTGCCGGGCTGGTCAACATGGTCAACCTGACCTACCGCAATGTCGCCGAGCTGCAGCGGGCGCGAGAGATCGTCCAGGGCGGCGGCATCGGCGCGGTCAGGCACGTCGAGGCGAGCTACCTCCAGAGCTGGCTGGTCAGCAAGGCCTGGGGCGACTGGCGGACCGATCCCGGCTGGCTCTGGCGCCTGAGTAAGAAGCACGGCTCCAATGGCACGCTGGGCGACATCGGCATCCACATCCTCGATTTCGCCGCCTACGGCTCCGGCCTCGAGATCGGCCACGTCTTCTGCCGGCTTCAGACGTTCGACAAGGCAGAGGGCGGCCGCATCGGCGAATACGAGCTAGACGCCAATGACAGCTTCACAATGGCCGTGGATTTCAACAACGGCGCGCTCGGCGTCATCCACGCGTCGCGCTGGGCGACCGGGCACTTTAACGAATTGCGCCTGCGTGTTTATGGCGAAAAAGGCGGCGTCGAAGTCGTCCATCGCCACGACAGCGACCTGCTGCGCGTCTGCCTTGGCGACAACGCCGAGACCGGCACGTGGGAAGAGGTCGCGGTGCCGCCGGTGCCGACCAATTACGTGCGCTTTGCCGAGGCGGTGACCTCAGGTGTCAATCATGAACCGAGCTTCCGCCACGCGGCCAACCTGCAGAAGGTGCTGGACCTCGCGACGGTGACGGATCGCGAACGCCGCGAGTTGCCGACCACCTAAGCTCAACCAAGTTCCTCGGCGAGTCCGATGAGCAGCCCGTCGGGACCTCTGACGTAGCAGAGCCGGTAAACGTCGCCATAGCGAACGACCTCGCCAACCAGCTGAGCACCGAGCTTGCCGATCCGCTCGAGCGTGTCGTTCAGATCGTCAACGGCGAACATCATGCGGAGGTAGCCCAGCGCATTGACCGGCGCGTTGCGGTGATCGGCGACAACTTCCGGCCGGATGAAGCGGGAAAGCTCAAGCCGGCTATGGCCGTCGGGCGTGCGCATCATCGCGATCTCGACCTGCTGGTCGCCGAGGCCGGTAACCCGTCCGGCCCACTCACCCTCGATCATCATCCGGCCTTCAAACTCAAGACCGAGCTCGGTCAGAAACGCGATCGCCGCATCGAGGTCTTCGACTACAATCCCGACGTTGTCCATCCGCTTGATCGCCACTACCACCACCGCATTCCTTGACGAGGAACCTTCCACCGCATCGGAAGGCAAGTCCAGCGGCGGAGCCGTG
>JAEZBF010000332.1 GCA_023427545.1 Pseudomonadota bacterium | reverse complement strand
CAATGGCAACGGAAACGGCAACTCCGGCAATCAGGGGAGCGACAACGGGAGCAACGGCGGCGGCAACGGGAACAATGCCGGCAGCGGGAACGATTCCTCGAACGGGAACGGCAACGGAAACAGTGGCGGCAACAACGGCAACGGCAATGGCAATGGGGGAGGAAATGCCAATGCGAACGGCAATGGTGGCGGCAACGGCAATGGGGTTGGCCGCGAAACAGCGCCGGGCCAGGTCCGGAAAAACGGAGCGTCCGGCAGTGGCAGCGGCCGCGGCGCATACTCAGGCGCCGGCAGCGCGCAGCCGCAGGTGGTCACGCTTGATCAACAGAGCGCCCTCAATGCTGTCCGCTCGGCTCGCGCCATGCCGCTCGAGGAGATCGTGAACATCGTGCGGAAAAGCGCGCCCGGCGAGCTGATCGACGCCAAGCTCATCGAGGTGAGCGGCACGTTGATCTACGAGATCCGGCTGCTGGAGACCGGAGGCAAGGTTGAGCGGCTCTACTACTATGCCCGCTCGGGCCGCCGCGTGGTGCCGCGCTGATGCGTGTCCTGGTTGCAGAGGACGACGAACGGAACGCCGCGACGCTGCGCTCGGCGCTCACGACTGCCGACTTCGTCGTCGAAACCGAAAAAGACGGCGAGATCGCCTGGTATCGCGGCGACTCCGACGCCTTTGACGCCATCATCCTCGATCTCGGCCTGCCCACCCTCGATGGCCTCACCATCCTCAAGCGCTGGCGCAAGGCGGGACGGATGGCGCCGGTTCTCATCCTCACCGCCCGCGGGCAGTGGGAAGAGCGGGTGGAGGGTATCGAGGCCGGTGCCGACGACTACGTGGTCAAGCCCTTCCGCGTGGAGGAGGTCGTCGCCCGCGTCCGCGCCATCGTGCGCCGCAGCAATGGGCTGGCCTCGTCCCGCATCCCCTTCGGCGACCTGCTGCTGGACGAACGGCTGCGCCAGGTCTCGCGCGACGGCATTCCGGTCAACCTGCCGCCGCAGGAATACCGGCTGCTCTCCTACCTGGTCCACCACCGCGGCCGTGCGGTGTCCCAGCTCGAGCTGACCGAGCACCTCTACAACCAGGAGTTCGAGCGCGACTCCAACTCGGTCGAGGCGCTCGTCAGCCGCATACGCAAGCGGCTTGGCAGCGAAGTCATCAAGACGCGGCGGGGTTTCGGCTATTATATAGCCGGAGACGAGTGAATGATCGGCAATTCGGTACGCGTGCGGCTGCTGCTCGGTGCCGCCGCATGGATCGCGCTTGCGCTGATCCTCGCCGGAGCCGCCATCCTCTACATGTTCACCGCCGATAGCGAGCGTCACCTCACCAACGAGCTCGAATCGAGCAGCAAACGGCTGGTGGCCAGCATCGCGCCGGAAGTGCCGCTGTCGGTGATCGAGGACCCGCTCTCCGATCCGGGGTTCGAGACGCCCTTCAGCGGCCTCTACTGGCAGATCGCCGGCGGCAAGGACGAGCTGCGGCGCTCGCGCTCGCTTGGCGACGTCGTCCTCGCCGACGCGGCGATCGGCGAGCCGCTCAAGCTCGCGACGATCGACGGACCGCAGGGGCAGAAGCTCGCCGCCCTC
This sequence comes from Pseudomonadota bacterium, assembly GCA_023427545.1. Classification (GTDB taxonomy): domain Bacteria; phylum Pseudomonadota; class Alphaproteobacteria; order Rhizobiales; family Devosiaceae; genus JAEZBF01. The sequence continues at coordinate 2,291 of JAEZBF010000332.1, read as the reverse complement.
AGCCGGATCGTCGAGTTCCCCGCCGCCGATGGTGCTGCCAGCTACCGCGTGACGCTCGCCGCCGACCGCCGTGTCATCGACAGCGCGGTCGCCGATTTCGGCTCGGACATGGCGACGGCGCTGGCGCTGGTCGGCCTGGCGCTGATCGCCGCCGCTGCACTGCAGGTGCACCTCGGCCTGCGCCCCTTCGCCGCCCTGCAGCGCGACGTCGAGGCCGTCCGCCGCGGCGGTGCCGAGCGCCTCGGCCCTGGCCATCCCGCCGAAGTGCTGCCGCTGGTGGGCGAGGTCAACGAGCTCCTCGCCACCCGCGAGAAGGCGGTCGAGTTCGCCCGCGCCCGCGCCGCCGATCTCGCGCACGGGCTCAAGACGCCGCTCTCCGTGCTCGCCGCCACCGCCGACCGGCTGCGCGCCAGCGGCGACGTCGCGACCGCCGACCTCCTCTCCGGCCTCCCCGAGGAGATGCACGAGCGGATCGGCTACCAGCTGCGGCTGGCGCAGCTGCGGGTGCGCAGCCAGTCGCAGGTGCTGACCGCCTCGCTGAACACCGCGCTGCTGCGCACCGTCTCGGTGCTCAAGAAGACGCACCGCGGCGAGAGCCTGTTCTGGAACGTGCGGTTCGAAACGGACGTTGTCGTCAACATCGACCGGCACGATCTCATCGAACTCGTCGGCATTCTCCTGGAGAACGCCACGAAGTGGGCTGAAACCAGCATCGATGTCTCGGCCGGCGTCAAGGACGACATGGCGGAGCTGTGCATTGCAGATGACGGGCCCGGCCTCACCACCGAACAGATCGGCGATCTCGGCGACCGCGGCCGCCGCCTCGACGAGAGCCGGCCCGGCACCGGACTCGGACTCTCGATCGCGATTCAGATACTGGACATGAATGGTGGTACGATCCAATTCAGCCGATCGGACCAGAAGGGTGGCCTGCAGGTGGTCCTGCGCTTGCCCATTGCCAAACCGGGATGACGAAGACGGTGGACGATACTGACAGCACCGGGCCGGCCGAATTGACCGAGGGCGCTGCGCCCGCGGGCGAGAAAGGCGCGCCGGCGGCGGCCTCGCGCCATCCTGCGCTGGTCGCGCTGAGCCGCTTCCGGCTGACCCCCGGCATGGTCTCCGGCCTGCGCTACCTCATCGTGCTGCTGCTCTGCCTCGGCGTTTCGGCGGCCAGCAGCACCTATCTCGGCAGCTCGGCGCTCACCCAGCTGGGGTCCACCGCGGTCGAGACCTCCGCGCCCCGCCGCCAGACTGCCGTCCAGGTGAAGGTGCCCGACACCCCGGTGATCGCGCCCGCCCCGATGGTCCAGCCGAGCGCCCCGGCCGCCGCGCCGATGGCGCCGCAGGCGATCGCCTCCGAGCCGGCGCCGGAGCCCGAATCCTCGATCATCAGCCAGGACAGCGCCCCCGCCGGGCAAATCGCGACCCTCGATCAGACCGCCCCGCCCGCCGAATCCTCGATCCAGACCCTCGGGCTCGATGCACCTGCCGCGGCCGAACCCGTGCAGCAGCCGACCGGGCAGGTCGCCCGGGTGCGCAGCGGCGTCAACATCCGCTCCCGTCCCTCCGGCCCCAAGATCGGCGTCCTCCGGAGCGGCCAGGTCGTCGACGTCCTCCGGCGCGAAGACGGCTGGATCGAGGTCGGCGAAGGCGGCGTCGCGCTCGGCTGGGTCTGGAACACCTTCCTCAGCATCGGCCCGGGCTAGCCGGAGATTGCGCCGGCCTGGTGGGTGAGTGGCAGACCTCTCGCTGCCCCGCTGACCTTCCTCGCAGGCGTCCCCGAACAGGACACGACTGACCAGTCTAGACGTCCTCGGGGCCGCTGTGGGGACCAGCGCGAACTCAGAGTACCGCTGCCGCTGTTCCGCGGCATCCAGCACACGCCGAACCCGACAGGTGGACGGCTGCGCTCGACGCCGCCACCCAGTCCGGCGGCTGCGGTTTGCCATAGCCTCCCAACCCCCACCGGGTCATTCCCGCGAACGCGGGAGTCCAGGTTTGGTGCGTGCCAAACCAACGGCGCCTCCCATTTCCCCTGAACGACCCCGCCGAGCGGCGCAACCGCACCTCGGCGGGCTGCGGTCACCATGCTCCCAACCCCCACCGGGTCATTCCCGCGAAGGCGGGAATCCCGGTTTGGGTGCGTGTCACCCCCACGGCGGGTCCCGTTTCGCCCCGGCACGACCCGGCCGGGCGGCGCAACCTCCGAGTGGGGAATATCCGTCGCCACCCGCCGTGGCTTCTCAGCAACACCTTAACGCTCTCTGACGCCAACCAGCGACATTCCC
>JAEZBF010000273.1 GCA_023427545.1 Pseudomonadota bacterium | reverse complement strand
CCTCCTGCGTTGGCCTCGTGAAGCAGCCTCTCGGCCCTGCCGATCAGCTCGCCGTCCCATCGGGATGTGTCCTGGTCATCGAGCGGCACGTAGCCGCCGCCTTCGTCCCGGCGCGCCCCGCGCCGCGCCTCGGTGCACAGCATCAGGGACAGCATGCCCTTCGCCTCGGGCTGCTCCGGCAGGAGCGAGACAAGGAGGCGCCCGAGCCAGATCGCCTCTCCAGCGAGCGTCGTGCCTTCTTCCTCGCCGATCTCGCCCCAGCCCTTCCCATAGGCAGCGTAGATCGCATCGAGCACGGCATCGAGCCGCCCGGGCAGTTCCTCACGATCGGGTACGCGGAAGGGGATCGCCGCATACTGGATGCGCGTCTTGGCTCGGACCAGGCGCTGCCCCATCGTGGCTGCGGGCACGAGGAAGGCGGCAGCGATATCCTTGGCGGTGAGCCCGAGGATGGTCTGCAGGATCAGCGGCGCGCGCATGCCGCGTTCGATGGCAGGGTGGGCGCAGGCGAACATCAGGGCGAGGCGGCGGTCGGGGATCTCGTCGGGGGATGCGGCGGCAGCTTCGATCTCCTCGGCCATGCGCATCAGGTGCTCCATTCCCGCCGCCTGGGTCATTCGACGGCGCGCGGCATCGGTCTGCCGGCGGCGGGAAACGGTGAGGAGCCAGGCGTCGGGGTTCTGCGGAACGCCATCCTGGGGCCACATCCTGAGCGCAGCGGCGAAAGCTTCGGCGAGGGCATCCTCCGCCCCCGCGACGTCCCGCGTCCGCGCCGCGAGGAAAGCCACCAGGCGCCCGTAGCTCTCCCGCGCAACCCGCTCGGCGGCGCGGCGTGCTTCGTCATCGGCCGCCCCCGCCCGGCCTCAGCCTTTCCAGCCGGTGGCTTCGACCAGTGGCCGGATCTCGATCGAGCCGTAGCGGCTCGAGGGGCAGCGCCGCGCCCAGGCGATGGCGCCGTCGAGATCGTCGGCTTCAACGAAGAAGTAGCCGGCGAACTGCTCCTTGGTGTCGGCATAGGGGCCATCGAGGATGTCCGCCTTGTCCTCGCCGACACGAACGGTGGTCGCCGCCGAGCTCGGCTGCAGGCGCTCGCCCGTCTGGAATCCGGCCTTGGTCATCGCCTCGTTGAAGGCGGCATAGTCGGCCCAGAGCTCCTTCTGGGACGCCTTGGCGAGAGCGGCTTCGTCATGGTGGATCAGCATCATGTAGCGCATCGTGGTGTCTCCCGTTGTGGCCGGGCACCTGCCCGGGTGTCACAATGACGGCTCGCCCAAGGCCATTTCGACTCGCTCCGGCAGAAATCCGCAGAGCGAGCCGAAATCGGTCCAATCACAGCGGCCGCGTCGGCCAGACCGGGCGCACTTCTATCGTTCCGGTCTTTGCGGCAGGACATTGCTGCGCCCACGCGAGCGCCTCCTCGTCGCTGGCGGCGTCGATGATGTAGTAGCCGCCGAGCTGTTCCTCGGTATCGGCATAGGGGCCCGCCAGCACGATAGCCTTGCCGTCGCGCACCCGCACCCGGCGCGCCGCCGCCGTCGGGCGCAGCCGCTCGCCGCCGCGCATCACCCCGGCCTTCACCAGCGCCTGGTTGAAGGCGTGGTACTCGGGGCTCATGTTGGTATCGCCGACGGGCGCCGGCGCCATTCCGCCTTCCTTGCCCATGATCAGCAGCATGTACTGCATCGTCTCTCTCCACTGTCGCTGCGCCCTGGCACCATGCCTGCGCTGCCACAATGACGCCAAGGCAGATGCGGCTTCTACAAAACGTGCAGGATTTTTTCGCCGGTATGAGGGATACACGGACGATCCTACGCGGGGCCCCGCAGACTGCCGAAATCCGCAAAATCCTTGAAGATCTCGCGCACCTCGATGGAGCCCCATTGCGCAGCCGGACACCTCGATGCCCATTGCACGGCCTCGTCCATGCTGCCCGCTTCGATGATGTAGAAGCCACCGAGTTGCTCGCGGGTGTCGGCGTAGGGGCCGTCGTGCACCTGCATCTCGCCGCCCTCGTTGGTGAACGATGACAACTCCATCTTGCCGCCTTCCGCGCGGACGGTCTTGGCGTCGTAGGAGCGCATGAGAGGCGCGGTCATCACGAACGCGCCGGCCTTCCGGAGCGTTTCGTTGTACGCCCCCATGATGGCCATGGCGCGGTTCATGTCTTCGGTGCTGAAGGTGTCACCTGCCTTCTCGTCGGCAAAAAGCAGCATCATGTATTGCATGGTGTTTTCTCTCGCGGTGGGGGCACGATAGCGCCCGCAGCAATGTCGTGCGAGGTTCGCCGATTTCGACAACCGAAAGGGAAAAGCCGCCAGCCGGGTGAACCCGAGTATCAGTCGAACAGGCTGGAAACGCTCTGCTCGCTGGCGGTCCGGGCGATCGCCTCACCGATCAGCGGTGCGATGGTGATCCGGCGGATCTTGTCCACCGCGGCCACCTCGGGGCGGGCCTCGATCGAGTCAGTGACCACCAGTTCCTTGAGCTTGCTGGCACCGATCCGGTCCGGGGCCGTCTCGGAGAGGACGCCGTGAGTGACATAGGCCGAGACACCCTTGGCCCCCGCCTTGAGCAGGGCTTCGGCGGCGTTCACCAGGGTGCCGCCGGAATCAACGATGTCGTCGATGAGAATGCAATCGTGGCCGGCGACATCGCCGATGATGTTCATCACCTCCGACACGCCCGCCCTGGGACGGCGCTTGTCGACGATGGCGAGGTCGGCGCCGATCCGCTGCGCGATGGCGCGGGCGCGCGCGACACCCCCAACGTCGGGTGAAACGATGATCGTATTGCCGGTGTCGTAATGCTGCTGGATATCGCGCGTCATCACCGGCGCCCCGTAGAGGTTGTCGGTTGGGATATCGAAGAAACCCTGGATCTGCGCCGCGTGCAGATCGAGCGTGATAACGCGGTTGACTCCCGCTTCCGTAATGAGGTTGGCGACCAGCTTGGCCGAAATCGGCGTGCGTCCGGTGGCGCGCCGGTCTTGCCGGGCATAGCCGAAGTAGGGGATCACTGCTGTAATGCGCCGAGCCGACGAGCGCCGCAGCGCATCTGTCAGGATCAGCAGTTCCATCAGGTTGTCATTGGCCGGGAAGGACGTCGACTGCAGCACGAACACGTCCTCGCCGCGGACGTTCTCATGGATTTCGACGAACACTTCCTTGTCGGCGAAGCGCCTCACCGTGCAGTCCGTGAGCGGCAGTTCGAGATAGCCGGCGACCGCTTCGGCCAGCCCGCGATTGGAATTGCCGGTGACCAGTTTCATCCATCGCCCCCGAGGCGTCTCGCTCGCGGGCGCACTGTTATCGTGCGCCCTCCCGACACGCAACGTGACAAATGGGATGACGGAACGAAGAGTTGCGCAGACTTGTGCCTAGGCAACGCCGATCAGCGCAACCTGCCGTCCTGTCGTCGTCCCGTGGTGGGTCGCATAGCGATGCGAGAAATAGTCCTCAGGCAGAGCATAGGTACAAAGCCCGACATCGGCGACCGTTCCTACGCCGGCTTCGAACAGCTGCTCCTGCAGCAGAGCGGGGATGTCGAAGTGCTCGCGACCTCCGCCCTCGGGGACGAAGACGTGCGCAGCCGCCTGCGGGTTCTCCGCGATGATTTCCGCCGCCGTATCGGGACCCACTTCGTAGTTGTGGCCGGAGATCGTCGGCCCGATGGCGGCGCGGATACGCTCCCGGTCGGCACCGAGTTCCACCATCGCCTGAACGGTCTTGCCGACGATGCCGCTGACGGCGCCCTTCCATCCCGCGTGCGCGGCAGCGACAACGCCTCCCTCGGGGTCGGCGAGGAGCACGGGCGCACAGTCCGCAGTGAGGATTCCGAGCACCACCTCGTGCCGGTTCGTGACCAGCGCATCGCCCTCCATCAGCACCCGCGGATCGGGCGGGGTCGTCAGCACGACGACCTTGGTCGAATGCACCTGCTTGAGCAGCACCAGTTGCGGGCTGTAGTGGCCGAGCTGCCGGCATGCATCCATGCGATTGGCCTGCACAATCGCCGCGTCATCGCCGGCGGCAATGGACATGTTGTTGGTGGCAAAGACACCCGTCGAGCGGCCGCCCTGACGGCCGAAGAAGCCATGCCGGACGCCTGCGAGTGCCTTACTGACCACGAACGGCATGGTCATGACGCAAATCCCGGCGGTGTCATGTCCGAACTGTGGGCGCAGAACGCCTTGAACAGCGTGCCCATCTCTTCGGGCGCGCAGAGGCGGCGAAGTGCGGTCGCGATCATGTCCTTCTCCCTTGGGTTGGCCTGAGCAAGGACCGCAGCGCGTTCGGCGATCCCCAATCGCAACAGGAACTCGCCCTGTGTCGCCAGTGGGGCGACCGTCAGTCCCGCCGCACCGGCGACCTTGGTTAAGGCTCCGAAATCGACGTGCGCCGACAGGTCGGTGTCGCCTGGGGTTTCGAGCGGGTCGGCGTAAGAATGTCCGCGCACCGCCTGCAGCGTCTCGCCAACTTGGGTTTCCGCATAGCCGTAGTCGATGGCAAGGATGGCACCGCCCTGCCGGGCGATGATCGGCGCGAGTCGCGCGAGTGCGGCTTCCCTGGCAAGGCCGGCTTCATAGACAGAGCCGATCTCAGCGTTCCGCACCGCCCGAGGTAGTCCGTCCTCGGGCACCGCTGCTGGTGCCAGCCCCCAGGCGCGCCGGCCGTCACGCAGGCCGATCTGACGCTCGTGCCAGCCATCGGCGGCTTTCACGAACTGGCGGACCGGCAGGGCATCGAAGAACTCATTAGCAATGACGAAGAACGGCTCTTCGCCCACCGCATCGATCTCATCCTGCCAGTAGGGGTGGAATTGGCTGAGCCGGATCGCCTGCTGTGCGCGAAGGTCCTCGTTGCTCTCGAACAGTTGCAGGTGCATGGCATCACCGAATCCCTCGGCCCGGGTCGCGGCGCGGAGTGCGTCAGCCATCAGTGTTCCGCGGCCGGGGCCGAGCTCGAGCAGGGTGAAGGCCGGCGGCTCCTTCATCTGCTGCCAGAGGTTGACGACGAAAAAACCGATCAGCTCGCCGAACATCTGGCTGATCTCGGGCGCGGTGACGAAATCGCCGGCGGCACCGATCCGCTCTCCACCAGCGTAGTACCCGCGCCGAGGATGGGACAGGCAAAGCCCCATGTACGTCGCGATCGACATGGGGCCGTGCTGGGCGATCTGCATGTCGATCAGCGCGGAAAGATCGTGCTCAGCCACGCTTCTTCCTCATTGCGAACATCACCAGGCCTATGCCCGCAACAAGGATCGGCAGGCTCAGCACCTGGCCCATGGTGAGCCATCCGCCCCAGAGGTAGCCCAGCTGGGGATCGGGCAAGCGCACGAACTCGACGAGGATGCGCGACAGGGCGTAGCCAATCCCGAAGATGCCGGCCACCAGGCCCGGCCGCCGCAGCCCGAATCGCACGTGCGTGACGTAACGGATGACGAGGAACAGCAGCACGCCTTCGAGCGCTGCCTCGTAAAGCTGGCTGGGGTGCCTCGGGACATCGCCGCCCAGCGGGAAGACCACGCCCCAGGGCAGGGTGGTCTCGGCGCCGAACAGCTCGCCATTGATGAAGTTCGCGAGGCGCCCGAGGAACAGGCCGATTGTCCCGATCGCGCCGAGCAGGTCCAGCGCCGAGAGCACATTGCCACCCTTGCCCCAGGTGAAGAGCGCGATCGCCACCATGATTCCGACCAGCCCGCCATGGAACGACATGCCGCCGTCCCAGAGTGCGATGACCTCTAGCGGATGCTCGAGGAAGTAGGGCAGGTTGTAGAACAGCACGTACCCCAGCCGGCCGCCGATCACGATGCCGATGACCGCCCAGAAGGCGAAGTCGAAGATTTCCGGCGCGGCAAACGGCGGCGAGTTGTTCGCCCAAAGCGATTTCCGCCGCAGCAGCGCGGCGCCATAGAGCGCGCCGAGAAGCACGCCGCCGAGATAGGCAAGCGCGTACCAGCGGATGGCGAGAGGGCCGATCTGGATGGCAATCGGATCGATTTCGGGGAAGGGCAAGGCGGCTCCGGCACGTTGGCGAGGCGGACCATGCGGGAGCCTCCGGGCTCTGGTCAAGGCGGATGGGCTGGCCTACATTCGCGCGGAGCAGAACGAGGCGATCTTAGCGCCGCCAGCAGGAGCCAATATCGGATGAACCAGCGCAGCAGGATTTTCGACGACCTGGGCCGGCTCATGAACGATGCCGCGGGCGTCGCAGACGGGGTTCGCCGCGAGGTCGAGACCGCTGTCCGCTCGCAGGCCGAGCGCTTCGTCGCCGACATGGACCTCGTCAAGCGCGAGGACTTCGACGTGCTGCGCGAATTGGTGCAGGTGCAGGGTGAGGAGATCGCCGCCTTGCGCCGCGAGCTCTCTGAGCTGAAGGCGGGCCGGTCCGAGTAGCGCTTCTTGCGCGTCGCGGTCATTTCCGACATCCACGGCAACCGCCCCGCACTCGAGGCGGTGCTCGACGACATAGCGCACGAGCGCGTCGACATCACCGTCAACCTCGGCGACCTGCTCGCGGGCCCGATCGACCCGGTCGGCACGGTGGCGATCCTGCGCGATCTCGACATGCCGACTGTTTCGGGCAACCACGAGCGCGCCATGCTCGATCCCAAGACCCGCGATCCCGTCGATCGCTGGTCGCGCGAACGGGTGGTGCAAGACGACCTGGACTGGCTCGCGACGATCCCGCCGACGCTGAGCCTGGCCGATGACCTCTTCCTCTGCCACGGCACGCCGCAGAGCGACTCCCAGCCCTGGCTCGATAACTGGTTCGCCGGCCGCACGAACGTGCTGCCGGACGAGGCCGCGGTTGCCAAGCCGGCCGAGGGGCTCAACTTCCCGGTGCTGCTCTGCGGCCATACCCACGTCGCTCGCGCCGTGCGGTTGAACGATGGTCGGCTGGTCGTGAATCCGGGCGCGGTCGGCCTGCAGCTCCTCTACGGCTCGCCAGATGCCCGCTACGCGCTGCTCGAGCGGCGCGCCGCCACGTGGTGGGTGACGCTGCGCTGCGTGCCCTACGACTACGAGAAGGCAGCGCGTCAGGCGGAAGCCAACGGCTTCCCGCAATGGCGCGCCGCCCTCGTCACTGGCTGGGCCGGACCCGAAGGGCTCTTCGGCAGCGTGTTGAAGGCCTGAGGTCGACCAGCGCAACTCCGCTGTCGCACAATGGGGCACTTTCCACAGTCGCGGTCATCGCGCTTAACTACCTGTTAACCCTGAGAGCCGGATCATCATCCACAGGAGATGCCGGGACGAGACCGCTCCGGGTCTCAAGAATCGCCGGCCCGGTGTTACGGTCCTCCCCGTGGGACGATTCGTGACCGGTTCCGGCGAGCGGCGCGTTCTCTTTGAGTTTGTTGCGTTTTTGCCGGCCGCACCGGCGATCACCCTACGTTGCCACAACGGGATCAGGTCCAATGGCACTTCTCGAAATCGAGCTCGAACGTAACCTCCATCCGGTGGACATCATCGAGCATATCGCGGCCCTCAACGACTGGAACTTCGAGCGCCAGGATACCGACGAGATCTCGATCTCCGTGCGCGGCAGCTGGGCCGACTACCACGTCTCCTTCAACTGGATGGAAGACCTTGAGTCGCTGCACATCGCCTGCGCGTTCGATCTCAAGGTGCCCGAGAACCGCCGCGCAGAGGTCAAGCACCTCATCTCGCTGATCAACGAGCAGCTCTGGATCGGCCACTTCGATATCTGGACCGGCGAGGGCGTGGTGCTCTTCCGCAATTCCCACCTGCTCACCGGCGGGGCGGAAGTGTCGCCGCAGCAATGCGAAGGGCTGCTCCGCGCTGCCACGGACAGCTGCGATCTCTATTACCAGGCCTTCCAGTTCGTCGTCTGGGCCGGCAAGACCGGCGCCGAGGCGCTGAGCCAGGTCATGTTCGAGACGGTAGGGGAAGCTTGAGCCTTTCCGATGTCGGCCCCGTCGTCCTCGTTGGCGTCGGGAAAATGGGCATGGCGCTGGCGCAGGGCTGGATCAACGGCGGCTTGCCGCCCGAGCAGCTCGTCCTCGTGGATACAGCGCCTTCCGAAGCCGCGCTGAAGTTCGCCCACGACAATGGCATCCGCCTGCTCAAGAACCCTTCCGGCGTCTTGGTCGCTGTGCTGGTGCTCGCGGTAAAGCCGCAGGTCATGACCCAGGTTCTAGCGGAGGTCGCGCCATCCGTCGGCCGGCACACGCTGGTGATCTCGATCGCCGCCGGCATTCCGCTCTCGACCCTTGCCGATGGGCTGGGCACCGAGCGCGTCGTGCGCACCATGCCCAACACGCCGGCCCAGGTCGGGCGTGGCGTGACGGGGGCGGTCGGCCTCGGCATCTCCGACGAGGACGTCGAGACCACCAACGACCTGCTCGGCGCTGCAGGGCAGGTGGTGTGGTTCAATTCCGAGGACATGCTTGATGCGGTGACGGCTGTCTCGGGTTCCGGTCCGGCCTATGTCTTCCACTTCGTCGAGGCGCTTGCCGTTGCGGCTATGCGGCAGGGACTGGAACCCGGTCCCGCAATGTTCCTCGCCCGGCAGACCGTGATCGGCGCTGCTGCGCTGATGGAGGCCGATCCGCAGTCGGTCACCGTACTGCGCGAGAACGTCACTTCGCCAAAGGGCACCACTGCCGCCGCCCTTGAAGTGCTGATGGGGGAGGGCGGCCTCGAACAGCTCATGGACCGGGCGGTCACCGCCGCGCGCAAGCGCAGCGAGGAACTCGGGCGGGGGTAGAGCGCCTGCCACGTGGGGCGCTGCCTTGCCGGGCCGCGCATCACCACCATGTATCAGCGCCGCATTCCCATTCGCAGCCGGTCGGCCTAGTCTCCGTTCCTGCACACCGGCAAGGCGGGGCTTCGACATGGTCACACGCGGGTTTTTCGGCAAGCCACGTGATCCCGGCATCACCCAGCGACTGCCCCCAGGGCAGACGCTGACCGAGGGCTTTCCGGTTCTCTCTGCCGGTCCGACGCCGCACGTCCAGCCCTCGAGCTGGTCTTTCACTCTCAAGGACGGCATCCGCCCGATCAAGAAGTGGAACTGGGACGAGTTCAACGCCCTTCCAAAGACCAGAGTGGTCAAGGACATTCACTGCGTCACCACCTGGTCGAAGTTCGACACCGGCTGGGAAGGTGTCTCGATCGACGACCTCTTTGCCGCCGCTGGCATAGAGCCGCCGACGCCCTACATGCTGGCCCACGGCTATGATGGCTACACCACCAACGTGCCCGTGGCAGACCTCGTCGGCGGTAGGGCAATGGTGGCGCTGCTCTACGAAGGTCAGCCGATCCCCCCCGATCATGGCGGGCCGGCGCGGCTGCTCGTACCACACCTCTATTTCTGGAAATCCGCCAAGTGGATCAACGGGCTGCAGTTTACGAAACGGGACGAAGCCGGGTTCTGGGAGCTGCGGGGCTACCACATCTACGGCGATCCCTGGAAAGAGCAGCGTTACACTGATGACTGAAGTTTCTTCGAGCGGTCGCGTCTCGCTCAAGCCGCGGCTCTGGCAGACCGCGACGATCGTCGACATCATTCCGCAGTCGCCTAGAGTTCGGAGCTATCGGCTCAGGCCGGCCGAGCCCTTCCACTTCACGGCTGGTCAGCATGCCGAGGTGCGCCTGACCGCACCGGACGGATATAGGGCGCAGCGGAGCTATTCGATCAGCTCGGCGCCGGAAGTCAGCGACACCATAGAGCTCACCATCGAGCGCCTGGATGACGGCGAGGTCTCACCTTACTTTCACGAAGTAGCAGCCGTCGGCGACGAGATCGAGCTGCGCGGTCCGCTGGGCGGCCACTTCATCTGGAACGTTTACGACGGCGGTCCGCTCCTGCTCATCGGCGGCGGCTCGGGCGTCTGCCCGCTGGTCTCGATGATCCGCCATCGTACCATGCAGCAATCCGAAGTGCCGGTGGTCCTGCTGTTCTCGGCGCGCAATCGGGAGGAAATCCTCTTCCGCGAGGAGCTCTATGGCCTCCACCGCCTCGACAACGGCTTCCAGCTCGTGCTCACCCTGACGCGCGAGCAAATGCCCCATCCAGGCGACTACGGGCGGCGGCTTGACACCATGATCATGGCCGACGTGTTGGCGCGACTTCCGGCCATGCCGTGCTACGTCTTTGCCTGCGGCTCCAACCCGTTCGTCGAGGCCGCATCTCAGGCCGCGATCGACGTCGGCGTGCCGGCGACCGCCATCCGCACGGAGCGCTACGGCGTCTAGGCCGCTGCCGGCTGCCGCGTGTAGATGTCAGGCAGGATTAGGTTTGGGTCTGCGAACTGAGGGTCTTTGGCCAGCGTTGCGCGGATATTGTCGGCGCTCTCCACACCTAGGCGCCGACGCCCTTCGCGACGTGCGATCGAGGTGCCTTCTTGCGAATCCTTCTCGAAGGCTTCGAGGGCTCGCGCCACGCCGTACTCTGCCAACCCGCAATGCGCGAAGAGTCTGCGCGTTGTGGTCTCCGGTGCACTGCTGAGTTCGTTGTAGCGCAGGGCAAGGAACGGAATGCCTGCAGCGAGGTGCTTCAGGTACGTCTTGAGGTGAAGCACCCAACCGGCCGGGAACACGCGGTCCATATGCACGGTCTCGTTGTTCAAATCGATGTAGCGACCGAGGAAATCGATCGGTCCCGCACCACTGAGCATGCGCCACACGGAATCGCGCGTGTCGTGATCGAACACCTCAGGCGTGCCGATGCCCTGCAGGAACTGGTGGAACGAGGCCGTCCAGGCAATGGCGTCACGGTACATGAAGATGTACCGGGCGTTTGGTGTCGCGCGATGGAAAGCATCAGCGCGGTAGATCGACTGGCTGCGGAGCTTGAGCGCGAGCACATCCAGCGCCCTGTTGGGGCGGCCGGCATACAGCAGCTTGACCACATGCACGATCAGCGCTTCGACCGTCAGCGTCGCATCTGAAGCAAGGTCCAGCGAGGATCGGTCGAAGGGAGAGGGCTCGGACAGGCTCCAGACGCGTTCCGAGCCGTTCAGCGCATGGCTGAGCAGGGTCGATCCGCAACGGCCCGTTGAGAAGACCCAGATGATCTCGGGCAGTTCGAGCCTCGCCGTTAGCGCGTCGAGCGCCTCGAATGGGACAAACAGCAGCCGGTCGGCATTCCAGTATTGAGTGACGTATGTGAACGCTGAATCGGCAAGGTCGATTTCGGCGGGTATGCGGGTGAAGACCAGCGAGCTGCTCTCATGGTCGACACAGTAGGGTACCCAGCCGGGTTCGTGCAGCGCGAGGTCGAGCGGGGCGTCCGACGGTGGGCCGATGGCGAAGTCGGTCGTCCTCGCAAAGAACATCTCTGATTCTTTGAGCCGACCCGTAACCTCATGGACTCGAGCATGCATCTTGGCCCCCCGGCTGCTCTGCTCCTCTAGTGTTGCACCGCTGCGGAGCTCGTCGCGTCCCGCGATCTTGCTACAGACCCTCTGTGAGACTCAGGCGGTCCAGTACCGGCCGGTCGCTGGGTTCCACCATGGCAACGAAGAAGCCGCGGATCGTTTCGCGCGCGCCGGGGGGCAGCCGTGAGATGGCTGCGTTGATCCGGCTCGCCTGCGTTTCGGAAAGGGTGGCGAAGAACGCCTCGCCCTTCGCCGTCGCATAGAGTAGCCGCTGGCGCCGGTCGGCCGCGCCGGTACGCTGCTCGATGTAGCCGTTGTCGATCAGCTGCCGCAGCACCCGCGCGAGGCTCTGCTTCGTGATCTTCAGGATGTTCAGAAGATCGGCGACGGGCATGCCAGGCTTCAGATTCACAAAGTAAAGGACGCGGTGGTGCGCCCGCCCAAAGCCCTGCCGCTCCAGCAGGGCGTCGGCGTCGCCGACGAAATCGCGATAGGCAAAGAAAAACAGCCCCATGACGTCGAGCGGCATGGTCCCGGTGTCGGTACCTGAATTTATGTCAGCCTTGTTGACATTTATTTGGGTGGCTGCCATTGTCCGCCTGTCGGGAACACCTCTGCGAGTTTTATCCCAAAGCCCTTCTGGTTTGCCAAGGGCCGCCGGAGGGCGCAGGATTGGGCACCGGCTGGTGGCGAAACGCCGGAACGAGAAGCAGCGGGAGAGGACGATGGCAGGCTTGCCAATGGATCAGCGCGAGGGCTGGATCTGGTTCGACGGTGAACTCAAACCCTGGAAAGACGCGAAGATCCACGTGCTTACGCACGGGCTGCACTACGCCAGCTGCGTTTTCGAGGGGGAGCGTGCTTACGGCGGCGAAATCTTCAAGTCGCGCCAGCACACTGAACGCCTGATCGCCTCCGGCAAGACACTCGACTTCACCATCCCCTACAGCGCCGACGAGATCGAGGCCGCCAAGCGGCTCGTGCTGGAAAAGAACGGGCTGACCGACGCCTATGTGCGGCCCGTCGCCTGGCGCGGCTCTGAGGAACTCTCGGTTCCCGGTCGGAACAACAAGGTTCACCTGGCGATCGCCTCCTGGGTCTGGCCGTCCTACTTCTCGGTCGAGGAGAAGCTCAAGGGTATCCGGCTGCAATGGAGCAAGTGGAAGCGTCCGTCGCCTGAGACCATCCCCTGCAAGGCCAAGGCCGCCGGCCTCTACATGATCTGCACCCTGAGCAAGGACACGGCGATGGCAGAAGGCTACGCCGACGCGCTGATGCTCGACTACCGCGGGCTCGTGGCCGAAGCGACCGGCGCC
>JAEZBF010000253.1 GCA_023427545.1 Pseudomonadota bacterium | reverse complement strand
CGCCATCCGCCGCAGCGCCGCCCTGCAAATCCTCGTCTTCCTCGCCGTGCACCCCGACGGCGCCACCACCACGCGACTCGTACAAGCCCTCTGGCCCGGCCTACCCGGCCACACCGTCACCGGCCGCCTCTACACCACCCTCAGCGACCTCCGCTCGACCATCCGCGCCACCAGCGCCGACCAAGTGGTAGTCCACACCGACGACCGCTACCACCTCGACCCACGCACCTACGTGGACCTGTGGCGACTGCAGGCCGCCGCCCACCACAGCGCCACCACAAACGCACCCGGCAGCTGGCAGGCCGCAATGGACGCCTACACCGGCGACCTCGCCGCCGGCCACACATGGCCATGGATCGACCCACCCCGTGAGGCAGCCCGCCGCCTAGTCCTCGACGCCCACACCAACGCCGCGGCAGCACAAACCGACCCGCACGAGCGCCTACGGCTGCTGCAAGCGGCGATCCGCATCGACCCCTATAACCAACAGCTCCACCAGCTCGCCGCCGACCAACTGAACGCCCTCGGCGACTCCGCCGCAGCCGCCGACCTTCTCCACACCCACCGGCAACGCCTGCGCCTCGCCGGCATCCTCGACCAACCCATGATCACTGCTCGCTAGACCCAGGTAGGTCTACCGGCCGCTGCACGGCGAGGTCGCACGACAAAGAGGCAAGCCGGCGCCCCCTGCGGGTGCGACGGGTCTGCGCACCCGGGCAGCCGAACCATGGTCACGCGCCGCCACGGACTTCACAACTTTGGGGTTCCCGGTAAGACAGCAATCGACCAAGAGAGATGCCCCACCGGGAGTCATGTCGGACCGTGTGCCGCTGTCCGGGAGTCGAGCTTGCTGCGATGTCGTACCTCCGCAGTACAACTGACTCATGGCCCATGCTGAAGACCTCCCACTCAGCGTTGCCAGCATCGCTGAGTACCTCGCCATGATGGCCAGGGGCTACGACAACCACCTGAAGTGGAACGAACAGGCCAAGTTCAAGGCCGATCTCATGAACGCCCGCGAGCGGTGGGGCGGGGTCGCACCTGAAGCCTTCGCGACGAAGCTACGCCGAGAAGGCATGCGCGAGGAGGACATTCTCGAACTTGTCGACTGGCTCAAGAGGGCCCAGGCTGGCCGACGTCTCATCCCACAGCGCGCATACCGAGATCACACCTTCAGCCCACCTCCGGAGGACCCGAGCACTGGCCTAGGGCATACCAGCCGGGTCTGGTGACGCTCAAAGCGCAGGTCCCGTGTGTGGCTGTTGACGGTCGGCTTGGTCGGCATGTTACGCCCCACCTTCCGGATCAGCGGGATCGAATGTCCTGGGCCCGCCAGGCGGCACGCATCCGCCCGGTCCTGGAGCGACTGTCGTCTGCCATCCACTCGAACGGGTGTAGGTATCGCCGTTTGTCAACGCCGGCTGGACTTTTCAGGCGGAGCCAACACCCTTACGCAGATGAGCGAGGACGAGCAGGGCCTGCCGTCCCGGGATCGAGGCGCCGCCAGCGAGATCGATGCTGCCTGCGACGGCTACGGATGCGGTCGGCGAGATGGCTCAAGGCTGGCTGACAACGAAATCGTGGGCTGCCCCGAGGCCTACGCGCGATGCATACCGGTCGCGAAAGATTGATTGCCGGGGTGAACGGTCGCCACGCAGTCGCACGCCGCCGTGGTCGAGCGGCCTGCGCCCGTCCCCGCCGCGAGGTACGGGGCTGACGGCATCATTCGCGCCGATCGAGGTACCGCTTGATTACGCTCGACGGCAATCGGCCCTTGTCTCGAACGTGCACGCCGGCCTTTGCCGCCCAGGCTCTGACCGCCGCAGCATCGCCCCTTGGCGGAGTGGTCTCAAAGCCCAGGGGAACCTTCTCCTCATCGGCCACGTTCGGCGGCTCCAAATCGAGCAGCAAGCCGTCTTGCTCGCCCGTTTCGGAGGTGCCTGGCGTGATGCTCCGTCCGCCGGACTCGACGCCAAGCGCTCGCAGTTTCGATGCAGTGATCTCGGGCGACTCTAGCGGATAGTATTTGTCTGCTTTGCGCCTGACGGTCTGCATCATCGGAGAAGCAAGGAAGCCAAGCACTTCCTGAATCTCTTCCGGATCTGGGTCGAGCTTGTCTCGGAGCAGATACCGTAACGCAGTGACGTCGAGCATTCCGCCTGACCTTGCCACCTCCCGGTCGTCGTTGGCTTCGCGCCACAGCGTGGCCACGACGTGCCTCATCAGTATCTGCCTTCGGACCGCCCCGTCCCAGGCGGTTTCCGGCGCTGCAGTCTCGATGTCGAAGATTCCAGCCAGGGCGCTCGGGGCGAGAGGTGCCACCTCGTTGAGTTCCAGGTAACGACGCAGAGTCGGTACGTCGATCAAGCAAACGTTCCGCTGTTGCGCCCACTTTCGCAGGCGGCCGTCGGGGAACGACGGGCCGATAATGACCGCTCTGTCCGCGTCATGCCGGACCCTGTGTTCTTCGACGGCGTCGAAGCTGATGGCTCCCTCCAACACCTGCCCGGAGCCGGACGATTTGACTTCCACGGTGATGCGCCGCTGCTTGCCGGGACCAAGCCAGACGGACAGCAGGATATCCGTGCGTCCGGGCCCGCCGAGATGACG
>JAEZBF010000191.1 GCA_023427545.1 Pseudomonadota bacterium | reverse complement strand
GGGCCGAGGTGCACGGCAATCTCTATGCGACGCCGAGGGCCAGCGTCGAGCAGCGCCTCGCCTCGGGCGGCGACATCCTCTTCGACATCGACTGGCAGGGCACGTTGCAGCTCTACAGGAGCAGCCGCGCCGACATGGTGACAGTGTTCATCCTGCCGCCGACGATCAAGGAGCTCCGGGCTCGGCTCGAGCGGCGCGCGGAGGACGGGCCGGAGGTCATCCGCCGCCGGCTCAAGAATGCGCGGCTGGAGATGGAGCACTGGGGCGAGTACGACCACGTGCTGGTGAACCGCGACCTCGAGGAGAGCGTCGCCGAGGTGCGCGCCATCCTGACCGGCGCGCGGAGCGCGGGCAAGCGGCTGACCCAGATGGCGAGCTTCGTGCGCGACCTGCAGAACCAGATCGACTCGCTTTAGGCGCGGGGTTGTGCCACGCCCTCGTGGTTCGTGGCTCGACAAGCTCGCCATGAGGGGCTCACCATTAGGGCTGCTGAGAACCCTGTGCTTCTGAGGACCTCATGGTGAGCCCGTCGAACCACGAGGTCCGGGAACACAAGGGGCTGACGACTGCGGGACTACCGGCTTCAGGAGGCGCTAAAGCGGGTATCCGCATAGGCCCTCGCCATTGCGAGGAACGCCGGCACCGGCAGGTCTTCGGCGCGTTCGTCCCCCTTCAGTCCAGCTGCGGTGAGGAGGGGCTCCAGCGGCACGCCGAGTGACTTGAGGCTCTGGCGGATCATCTTGCGGCGCTGGCCGAAGGCGGCACGGGTGACGGCCTCGAAATCGCGGACCGGCACTTCGGTCGCGGCGGGCCGCGGCACGAGGTGAACGACCGAAGAGGTCACGTTTGGCGGCGGCGTGAAAGCGCTGCGGGAGACATCGAAGGCAATACGCGCTTCGCTGCGCCAGCCGGCGAGTACGCCGAGCCGCCCGTAGGCCCTGTCGCCCTGCCGGGCAACGATGCGCTCGGCGACCTCGCGCTGGAACATCAGGGTGAGGCTCTCATAGAACGGCGGCCATGGATCGGTGGTGAGCCAGCCGGTGAGCAGCGGTGTCGCGATGTTGTAGGGCAGGTTCGCGACAATCTTCGTGCGGCCTTGAGCGAGCGAGGCGTAGTCGATCTCCAGCGCATCGCCCTTGATGACCTCCAGCCGCCCGGGATAGGCCTCGGCGATTTCTGCGAGCGCGGGAAGGGCGCGTTCATCGCGCTCGATCGCGATGACCTTCCCGGCGCCTTCCGACAGCAGGGCGCGGGTCAGGCCACCCGGGCCGGGTCCGACCTCGATGACGGTGACCCCGCCGAGCGGTCCGGCCGTCCGGGCAATCCTGCCGGTCAGGTTGAGGTCGAGCAGGAAGTTCTGCCCCAGCCCCTTTTTGGCGCTGAGACCGTGCTTTGCGATGACCTCGCGCAACGGGGGGAGGGTGTCGGCCATGGCGGGTGATTAGCGGCTGAAGCCGACGCCGTCGAGGGTGCTTGACCTTACCATGATGGGAAGGTCTAGGGCTGTACCGTCAAACACGGAGAACCTCAGATGAAAGCGTTGAACCTCAGCCTCACAGCGTTGCTCATTGCCGGAGCCGCGGCCCTCGCTCAGCCAGCCTTTGCGGTCGAGCTGCCAGCAATCTGCACCAAGGATGCGGGCATGGCAGGGCACCACATGGATTCGATGGGCGGCGGCGCTGCGATGAGCGGCATGGCCGCGCCGGACCAGCCCCACCAGGATCTGATGGCGGGCATGGACGAGATGAACCGGCAGATGATGGAGGGCAGCACGGCTGCCGATATCGACGTCGCGTTCGTCTGCGCGATGATTCCGCATCATCAGGGCGCGATCGATATGGCGAAGGCCGAGCTCGCCCACGGCGATGACGATTGGGCAAGGGGCATGGCGCAGAAGATCATCGATGCCCAGGAGCAGGAGATCAACGAGATGCTCGACTGGCTGGGCAAGCAGCCGCAGTAGCTACCGCGCCGAGGTCAGCCGGTCGGCCATGCGGATGGCGGCGAGGAAGCT
Organism: Pseudomonadota bacterium; assembly: GCA_023427545.1. GTDB lineage: Bacteria > Pseudomonadota > Alphaproteobacteria > Rhizobiales > Devosiaceae > JAEZBF01. Next base: position 7,795 of record JAEZBF010000191.1, on the reverse strand, counting down.
CGCCGCCGAGCCACGGCCGGTGCCCGCGAGATCGAAAGCGGTGCCGTGGTCGGGCGAGGTTCGTACGATCGGCAGGCCGAGGGTGACGTTAACTGCCCCTTCGAAGGCAACGGTCTTGATCGGGATCAGCGCCTGGTCGTGGTACATCGCAACGACGGCGTCGTAGCGCCGCCAGTGCGGCGGATAAAAGAGCGTGTCGGCGGGTAGCGGACCCTCTATGTCAAGGCCGTCCTGCCGCAGGCCGGCGACCGCCGGCCCGATGACATCGAGATCCTCGCTGCCCATGCTGCCCGCTTCGCCGGCGTGAGGGTTAAGGCCGGTAACGGCGATCCGCGGCTCGGCAATGCCGAAGCGGGACTTGAGATCGCGCGCGACGATCCGGATCGTGCTGACCAGCAGGTCAGTGGTCAGCAGATCCGGCACGAGCCGGAGCGGCACGTGGATCGTGAGCGGCACGACGCGCAGGTCTTCGTGGGCGAGCATCATCACCGGCAGCCGGGCAGGGTGGCCGGCCTGCGTGCAGAGCTCGGCGAGGTACTCGGTGTGTCCGGGGTGGGCGAAACCGGCTCCGTGCAGCACGGCCTTATGGATCGGTCCGGTGACCAGCGCGCGGCAGGCGCCGCGCAGTACGCACGAGGTGGCTTCGGCGATCGAGTTGATGACAAGCGGCGCCGAGACCTGGCTGGGCTGACCCGGCTTGTCGCCCACCAGGCCATCGACATCCGCGACCGGCATGGCGGTGGCGAACATCCCCCCGGCCTCTTCGGAGGCGCAGGCGCGGATCGCGAAGTCGTAGCCCAGCCGCCGGGCACGCTGCTCGAGCAGGCCGACATTGCCGTAGACGATAAAGGGAGGCAGTCCGTGTTCGGCGCGTTCTGCGTAGAGCCGCAGGATCAGGTCGGGTCCGATCCCCGCCGGCTCGCCCATGCTGACGGCGATGGGTCTTGGGCTTTCACTCACGCCGGTCTCTTCAGCATGTCTTCGGGAGACCGATCCTAGAACGTGCGGCGCCCGCCGGAAACCGGCAGGCGCGTGCGCGCTTAATCAGAGGTAAGAGATTTCCGCCTTCTTGCGCAGGTTGGACAGGTACTCGTCGGCCTTGGCCTTGAGCGCCTCGCTGCCCTGCTTCTGCTTGAGCTGGCCCTTCACGAACGTGGTGTCCCGGGCCTCTTCCTTGGAACAGACGGCCAGCATCGATACGCCGGACTCGATGACGCGCGGCTTGGTGATGCCGCCGATGTTGAGGCCGGCCAGTTCCTTGGCGACCGCCTCGGGCAGCTGGGTCGCGTGGCGGCGGCCGACATTGACGACGGCGGCGTCACGATAGCTTGCGGTCAGCTGCACGGCGCTGTCGCAGCCGGCAAAGCTCTTGCGGTACTGGTTCGCTTCTCCCGTGCGCTTGGCGGCCGAGCCGCCGCTCGACAGGAACACGACTTCCTTGAGGATATAGTCGAAGCTGTTGGCTGCGGTGAGCTCGCTGGCGGCCTTCTTGTCGAGCTCGAGCTCGGAGAACTTCACCTGGGGCGCGATCGACTGCTCCGTGATTCGGCTCCAGGCGATGCTTGCGCGCAGCCGGTCCTTCAGGGTCTTGGTGCCGACGCCATTGCTGGCCAGGACCTGCTGAAGCTTGTCGACGCTGAGCTTGACGTTACGGGCGACGTTGAGCATCGCGTTGTCGACTTCGGTGTCGGTAACGGTGATGCCCAGGCGCTTGGCCTCCTGCATCTGCAGCGCCTCGTTGACCAGCTCGTCGGAGGCCGCCTTCTGGCCGCTGCGGCCTTCCAGCGAGAACAGCTTGAGCCGCTGCGCGATGTCGAAATCGGTGATGCCTTCGCCGTTGACCCGGACCTTGACGGTGGCTGCCGTGGCGGGAGCTGCCGCGCCGATCGCCAGCGAAAGACCCAGCAGCAGGAATGCGAAAACGCGAAGCATGTCGGTTACCCCGAAAATTGCGAACGGCCCCGGACGGGCCGCGGAACGGCTAGTTATCCCCGTCCGCTTTCTTGAAGAAGAATGCGGCCAAAATCGGTTTCGCGTCAGCGTGAGAACCCATACTTGCCCGCCGGTCCCTTGACGTGGATACCGGCGCTGACCCGGATGTCGTTGGGCGTCGAGTGCGTTGGACCGGTGACCAATCCACCCACCGAGAAATCGAGATAGCCGTCGTCATAGAGCAGGCCGCCGCCGGCTTCCAGCCAGGTGTTGGTGGCGAGGTCCCACGAAGCAGTGGCGGTGGCGGTCCAGTAGTCGTCGATGGGCACGCCGGCGCTGCCGGTGATCTCGTGCTGGTCGGCGATCTGTCCGATCCCCGCATCGGCGGCGATGTAGGTGTAGGCGAGCGCGGCCGAGTAGCGCTGCGCATTGGCGTAGCTGGCGCCCATCGTGCCCATCGCGACCTTGGCTGCCGACGGATCGAACCTCAGCTTGCCGGTGGCGGTGAACTCGTTGTTGAAGCCGGCGCGGGCACCCACCACGAAATGGGACGCCGGCATGCCGAGCCCGGTTGAGGCACCAACCTGGGCGGCATCCGGAGTCGCCAGCGAGTTGACGCCGCCGAGGAAGTAGGACTGGCCACCCACGAGATCGAGCCAGCTGCCGTCCGAGAAGTTGGCGAGGTAGTGGGCGCCCACATTGGCGCGCAGCCCGGTCTCCTGCCGATCGGTGCCCGAGAACCGATCGTAGGAGAAGAGATTGCTGTCGTCGAACGCGAAGCTGAGGGCGTTGTCGTTGGTGATGCCGGGCCCCGTGGTGCTCGAGCCGCGGTAGACGAGCTGGGCGATCGGCTCGAACAGGTAGGACGAGAGGCCATCGTCGGCAACGACCGGCCAGCGCACGTCGAGCGCGGCGATCGGGGTGGTGCTCAGCAGCGAGACGGTACCGGGAAGCAGCGGACTGCTGCCGTCGTAGTAGGCGGCATCGGCACGGAAGCCGAGATAGGGCGTGACCAGCACGCCGCCGGGCGCAACGAACTGCTTTTGCCAGCTCGTTTCGACGGTCGCGTGAGCCTTGTTCTCCTTGTAGGCGTGGATGTAGGGCACGCCGTTGATGGTCGCTACATGGTCGGCGCCGCGCTGAACGCCGAGCACCCGAAGATTGGTGCGCCACTGGCCCCAGTCGTTGGGCAGGTCGGTGACGTTGCTCGCGCGGATGTTCGGGATAGCCCTGGCGTGCTGGTCCTGCTGGAGCGGCGTGACGTTGCCGAGGAGATTGAACTGCTGCACCCGCAGATCGGCGAAGTTGTCCGTGCTGAGGTGGGTGGCGTAGACCTCGTTGACGCTGTTCTTGCCGGTCGCGAGCTTGTAGTCGGGCAGGAAAGCTGCGTCGGTGAAGGCCGTGTAGGACCAGCCGACGGTCCACTCCTTGACCGGAACGAATGAGCCAGAGACCTGGATCGCCCCGCGCCAATCGCGGTCGCCGACCGTACCAGCGAAGGCCGAGCGATCCAGCGCGTAGGTGCCGGCGGCGCGGGCGTTGACTACGCCATTCGCGAACCGGTGCGTCAGATCCACGGTCATCAGCGCACCCTGTCGGGTCATCAGGCGTGGGATGAGCAGCAGGTCGGTATCGTTGTCGATGGCGTAGAAGTACGGGTACTCGACGGTGACGCCCATCTGCGGCGTGAAGTCGAACTCGGGCAGGCGGAAGCCGTTGCCGCGCGGCTGGCTGGGGTCGGGGAAGCGCATCCACGGAAGCCAGATGACGGGCACGCCGAGCATTTCGACAACGGGCTGGTCGACGACGACACTCGCTCCGTTGCGGTCGTAGACGATGCGGGTGCCGCGCACCTTCCAGCCGATGCGGCGGCCCTTGGAGTCGATGCACTCGCCGCACGGGGAATAGGTGCCGTTTTCGAGGATGACCTGCAGCTCGCGGGAGAAATCCGCTGAATCGGCGGTGATCAGGCTGCCGTCGTAGGTGCGCAGCGTGAGCGAACGCATGTAGGCGCGCTTGAAGCCGCCGGTCACCTCGAGGTCGCGGGTGGTGAAGCGGTTGCCGTTCGGGTTGGCGACGGTCACCCCGCCTTCGGTCTTCAGCTCGCCGGTGCGGCGGTTGAAGACCAGCCGCTCGGTGCGCAGGACGTAGCCCTCGTACGTCATGACGACGCCGCCCTGGGCGACGATCACGTCGTTGGCGGCATCGTAGCTGAGGAGATCGGCTTCGACGGCCGCCTGGCCCTCGCCGGTGAACGGGACGCTGTCGAAGAAATCGGGCGGCAGGAAACTGCCCGACATCGGCTGCGCGGTGGCTGCGCTCAGCAGAAGACAGCCCACGGCTACCCCGGCGAAGGCCAGACGCAGTGACGACACAATACCTCTGTCACGGCGCAGCAGCATCAAGCTCGCCCGTCTTCCCTATAGAGCAGTACCGTCACTCCGACGACGATCGCGACGAAGGCCGGCCCGACAGCAGCAAATGTGGGATTCAGCGCCCCCGCGGAACCTGCCCGGTCCGCCATCTCGGTTACGAAGAACACCACAAACCCGAGCACAATACCATAAAGGACTGCTCCCCCATACTTATTCGTCCTTCGATAACCCGCGGTAAATGCGAAGGCGATGAGGATCGAGCCAGCCATCATTAGCGGGAGCGTGGCGAGGCGCATAAATCGGGTGGTTATCGCTGACGCCAGAATGGGATCGCTGATGCGGCCGGCGAGGGCCGCCGCAAGTTCGAAGAAAGTCAGATCGTCGGTCGAGGAGAGCCGGACCTGGATGTCGGTCGGCGAGCTGCCGGTGGGCACCTGGAAGTCCATGAGCTCCGTGGGCCGGGCATCGGCACGGTAGCCGACGCCGCGCGGAATGTACCAGGCGCCGGGCATCAGCTGGGCCTGCGGTGCAATGATCCGGGCGAACTCGTGCTCGCCGTAGAGGAACATGGTGACGTCGTCGAGCACCTGCGCGCCCGGCTGCACCCGGCCAGCGCGCATGATGTAGCGGCCCAGGTCGTCGGCCTGCTCGAGCCAGAGCGCGCCGTCCGAGGTCAGCGCTCCGGTTTCGGCGGCAAGGCTGGGGTTGAGTTTCCGGTCGAGCTCAGCGGTGGCGGTCTCGACGAAAAGCGAGACGACGATGCCGACGAGGACGGCGGCGATGAGCGGCGCGCGCACGACGTGCCAGATCGAGGCGCCCGTCGCACGGATGATGTTCATCTCGTGCCGCGTCTGCAGGTCGAGGATGCCGACGATCGTGCCGGTGAGCACCGTGACGGACAGCGTCCGGATGGTCCACCGTCCGGCGCTTGCGGCAAGCGAGGTGAGCGCCAACGGAAGCCCGCCAAGCTCCATCATGTACTTGAAGCGGCCGGTGTCGAGGGAGTCGAGCAGCATGAAGAGGCTGAACATCACGACGACGGCGATGCTGGCCGTGCCGGCGAGCCGGCGCAGGACGACCCAGTCGATGCGGCTCATGCGGCGGCCCTCACCGGCAGCCGCAGGCGGGGCAGGGGAATGAGGTAGCCCCAGAGGCGCCAGGTGATAATGAAGAGACCGGCCGCGATCATCGTCAGTCCGCCGGTCGCTGGGCGCAGGATGCCGAGCCACTCGGGCGAATAGGCGCTGAGGCCGCGGTCGGTGAAGGCGATGACGAGGACCGCGAACTCGAGCGGGATGCGGCCGCGGCGCCGGCTGCTCCGCGGGAATGCGGCAATGCCGGCCATCAGCAGCGACATGCCGATGACCCGCAGGCCCTCGCCGCTACGCTCGATGAGGCTGTGTATGATCCCGGGCGTCCAGCCGCCCTCGAGCGCGCGCTGGACGAGGACGATGCTGGTAGCATTGTCGTTGAGTGCGCGCTGCTGGGTGAGCAGCTCGATCGACAGGTCGTAAGCAGTGAAGCGTATCTCCGACAGGCGCATGTCGGGCGTCGAATACTGGACTTCGCCGTCGCGCAGCCGCAGCACATAGCCACGGTCGTCCCGGCCAACGATGGCGGAGGCGGCGCTGTAGGTGCGCCGAGCGGTGGGGTCACGCGTGTCGTCGGCGAAGAAGTCGGAGATCTCGCCCTCGCCCTGGCGGTTGCCGATGACCACGGTCACCCCGGGAACGACCTCGACGAAGCGGTGCGGGACCAGCGCGCGCGCCACGAGGTCGGCGGCCATGGTGGCTTCCTGTTCATCGAAGCGGCGCAGCGCGAGCGGGCTGGCGATGTGCGAGAGCATCAGGACCACGGTGGCGGCGATGGCGGCGTAGAGCGCGATGGCGCGGAACAGTCCGCCGGCCCGGCGGCTGGTGTGGATGATGTGGAGCTCGCCACTGTCTTGCAGCGCACCGAGGGCGCGGGCGAGGCCGATGCCGACGCAGATATAGAGGAACACCGCGCCGATCAGCGGCACCACGAGCGATGCCTGGGCGAGGAGCGTGAACATGTCCTGGCCCTTGACGGTGATAATGTTGAGCACGCGCAGGCATTGCACGAGGTAAAGCAGCGTCACGACGATCGCCGCGAGCGCCAGCGCCTCGGTAAAAAACAGCCGTGACAGATATCGCGTAAGCCGCGCCACGGAGATTGCCGCCCCTTCCTAGCCGTTCGCCGTGCCGGCGTTCGGCCAGAGCTTTGCGGCGGTTCGGCGGCCGTGGCAAGGCGCCCAAGACAGTCGCGGCCGGCGTGTTGCGGGATTGACGCGCCGGGGCGGGCGGCTATTGCTGTGCCGGCTCCCCGCCAGTTCAAGGATCTTCCCCAACCATGCCGCACGACATCATCATCCGCACCGCGCCTCTTCCGGTTGGGGAGGGCAGCGGGGCCATCGTCGTCTATGCCGGTGAGGGCACAATGCCCACTGGGGCGGGGGCGGCGATCTGGGCGGGGACCGGGTTGGACTGGGCCGCAGTCAGCGCGAGCGGAGGGTTCAAGGGCAAGCAGGGCAATGTGCTGGACCTGCTGGGCGCGCCCGGCCTCGGTGGACGCCGGCTCCTCGTGCTCGGGTCAGGCAAGCCGCCCGAGCCGGGAACGACTGCAGTGCTGAGCAGCTGGATGGACCGGGGCGGCTCGCTCGCCGGCAAGCTGGCGGGACTGCGGATCGAGAAGGCTGCGATTGTGCTGGATGGTCCGGATGCCACCCCTGAGGGTGTCGCCGAGCTCGCGGCGGGCCTGCGCCTCAGGCACTATCGTTTCGACAAGTACAAGAGCCGCAAACCGGACGATGCCGAGCCGACGACGCTCGAGGTCACGCTGCACGTCGCCAATACCAAGGCGGTGGACAAGGCCATCGCCGACCGGCAGGCGACGACGGCGGGCACGCTGCTCGCCCGCGAGCTCATCAACGAGCCGGCCAATGTGCTGGGGCCGGACGAGTTCGTAGCGGCGGCGCGTAAGCTCGAGGACCTTGGGGTTTCAGTCGAGGTGCTTGGGCCTGAGGAGATGGCGGGGCTGGGCATGAACGCGCTACTCGCGGTGGCGCGTGGCTCCGTCCGTCCGGCGCGGCTCGTGGTGATGCGCTGGGAGAACGGCCGGAAAGGGGAGCCGCCGCTCTCCTTCATCGGCAAGGGCGTGGTGTTCGACTCGGGCGGCATCTCGATCAAGCCTGCGGCCAACATGGAGGAGATGAAAGGCGACATGGGCGGCGCCGCGGCGGTCGTCGGTCTCATGCACGCGCTGGCGACGCGCAAGGCGCGGGTGAACGCGATCGGTGTCGTCGGGCTGGTCGAGAACATGCCGGACGGCAACTCGATGCGGCCGGGCGATATCGTCCGGGCGATGTCGGGCACGACCATCGAGATCGTCAATACCGACGCCGAGGGCAGGCTCGTCCTCGCCGATGCCCTCTGGTACACGCAGGACCGCTTCAAGCCGCGGTTCATGAT
>JAEZBF010000153.1 GCA_023427545.1 Pseudomonadota bacterium | reverse complement strand
CGCCAAGGCGCGCAACGATATCGATGCGGAACTGATCGACCTCGCCGAGTTCAACCTGCCGCTGTTCGACGCGCCGGCGTCGGACCTTTGGATGCCCCCGCCTAATCCCGAGGCGGCGCGCTGGCAGGCCAAGCTGAACGAGTTCGACGGCTACATCATCGTGACAGCCGAGTACAACCGCTCCATCACCGGCGCGCTCAAGAACGCGATCGACTGGGCCTACAAGCCGTTCATGAAGAAGGCGGTCGCTTTCGTCGGCTACGGTTCGGTCGGCGGCGCCCGCGCGGTCGAGCACCTGCGCACCATCATGATCGAGCTCCAGGCCGTGCCCGTGCGTCACGGTATCCACATCGGCGGCTCGGAGTTCGCCTCCGTGTTCATGGGCAAGAAGCCGTGGGACGAGGTCAAGGGCCAGTTCGACGCGTTCGTGCCTGACCTGCTCAACAACCTGGTCTGGTGGACCAATGCGACGAAGAACGCCCGCGAAGCCGATGCGCAACAGGAGCAGGCCGCAGCCTGACCGAGCCGAAATCGATCTCCTCGAAGGGCGGTACCGATGGTGCCGCCCTTTGCATTTGCCGCATGGCAACCAGTGCGGCAGCGGCGGGTTGAGTGTGTCGGCGGCGGGGTGTATTGAGGCGCCCGGCTCCTTTCGGAGACGAGCAAGGCTCTAATGACGCATGCACAAGCGGCCACTCCCGAGGCCGGCGTAGCTGCGACCGAGACGGCCGCCCACGCACGCAAGGATTTCACGCTGCTCGTCCTGGGCGCGCTCGGTGTCGTCTACGGCGACATCGGCACCAGTCCGATCTATGCGTTCCGGCAGGCGCTCGCAGTACGCCCCGCGACAGGGTCGACGAGCACCGAGATCCTAGGTCTGCTCTCCCTGATCGTCTGGGCGCTGACCATTATCGTGACGGTCAAGTACATCTTCTTCGTCACGCGGGCGGACAACAAGGGGGAGGGCGGAACGCTCTCGCTGATGTCGCTGGCGCGGGCGGGGTTCAGCAAGGGCACGGGCTGGATTCTCGGACTCGGTGTCGCTGGAGCTGCACTGTTCTTCGGCGACGCCATCATCACGCCGGCGATCTCGGTGCTGTCGGCGGTCGAGGGCGTCAAGATCGTGGCACCGCGGCTCGCACCCTACGTGGTGCCGGTAACGGTCGTGCTGATCATCGGGCTCTTCACAGTCCAGCGGTTCGGCACGGCCAGCGTCTCCCGGGTGTTCGGCCCGGTGACGGCGCTGTGGTTCCTCTCGATGGGCATTTTCGGGCTGCTCCAGATCGTGCAGCACCCCCAGGTGCTGTGGGCGCTCAACCCCGCCTACGGGGTGACCTTCCTCATCACCCACTGGGGCATCGCCATGCTCGTGCTCGGGGCGGTCTTCCTCGCGGTGACGGGCGTCGAGGGCATCTACGTCGACCTCGGGCATTTCGGGCGCAAACCCATCGTTACCGCGTGGTTCGCGCTGGTGTTTCCGTGCCTGCTGCTGAACTACTTCGGGCAGGGCGCCTTCGTGATCAGCCGGCACGGGGTCGACGTCACACATCCGTTCTTCGAAATGCAGCCGGACTGGGCGACTGTGCCGATGATCGGTCTCGCCACGGTGGCGACGGTCATTGCCAGCCAGGCGGTGATCACGGGGGCCTATTCGCTGGCGCAGCAGGCGATTGCGCTGAACCTCCTGCCGCGCATGACGGTGCTTCACACCTCGGCCACCCAGTCGGGGCAGATCTATATGCCGCAGATCAACATCATCCTGATGGTGCTGGTGCTGCTGCTGGTGATCAGCTTCGGCAGCTCGGCGGCGCTGTCGAACGCCTACGGGATCGCGGTCTCCGGCGTGATGATGGTGACCGCGATCCTGCTCGGCATCGTGATGTGGCGGGTGTGGCGATGGCACCCCATCGCGACCATCATGGTGATGGCGCCGTTTCTCTTGATCGACGCCGGTTTCTTTGCCGCCAACTCGGTAAAGCTGTTCCAGGGCGGCTGGGTGCCTGCCGTGACCGCCATCGTCGTCGCTGCGATCATCACCATCTGGATGGCGGGACGGAAGCGTCTCGCCGAGAAGACCCGGCGGGACGAGGTGCCGCTGCAGTTCCTCGTCGACAATCTCAGCAAGAAGAAGCCTACGATCGTGCCGGGTACGGCGATCTTCCTGACCAGCGACATCGAAGGCGCGCCGACGGCGCTCCTGCACAGCCTCAAGCACTACAAGGTGCTGCACGAGCAGAACGTCATCCTCACCGTCATGACCTCGTCGGCCCCGCGCGTGCCCGACGAGGAGAAGGTGGTGATCGACGCCTACAACGACCTGTTCTACCGGGTGGTCGTGACGTTCGGGTACATGGAGACGCCGAACATCCCCAAGGCGCTGGCGCTGGGCCGCAAGCTCGGCTGGCGCTTCGACATCATGTCGACCTCGTTCTTCCTCAGCCGGCGCTCGCTCAAGCCCTCGCCCAAGGGCGGCATGCCGTTCTGGATGGACCGGGTGTTCATCGCGCTCGCCAAGAACGCAACCGACGCGACCGAGTACTTCCACATCCCCACGGGCCGCGTGGTGGAGATCGGCACCCAGGTGGTGGTCTAGGCGCGGCTAGCGTGGGCTACGCCGGCATGTCCGGGCAGACGTAAGGAACCTGCGCTGCGGTGTAGCGCTCCTCGACGACGCCGCCGATGAGGTTGAGCCGCAGCACGAGATCGGTGGCGCTGACCGAGACAATCTCGCCCGAGATGTCCTGACCGTCCTCGCTCCAGGTGATCGCGGTGTCGGAGGTCATGTGCCAGGGCGACAAGCGGTGCGTTTCCCAGCACGAATCCTGGATGAGCGTGCCGTCGGACAGGAAGACGCGGATCACGCCCGGCAGGTCGCCGCTGTCCGTTTTGACCCACACGCGGTTGGCGAAGCTGCGCTTCATCGGGCTGGAATCGGACTGCTCGATGCTGAGGTCATCCTCGGCGGCCATCGTCGGGGCCGGCAGGCAACCGCCGACACCCCAGAGAGCGAGCAAAGCGAGAAGCGCAGTCTTGGTGGTCATCGGCACGTCCCCGTATCCAGCTCACGTAGTGATGCAATCGCGAGCCACAAGAGTGCGCGCGCGAATGCGTTGGTTTTTGGATGCAGGTGTGGCGGCGACCGCCACAGGTGTGGGCGGGGAGTTAAGCCGCGCGTATGGAGCGGCTCAGCGGCTTGAGGACCAGCCCTTGAATACCGGCTTCTCGTTGCCGCCGCGCATTTCAGCAGCCTTGGCCTTGATGTCGCCCCCGCGCGCCATGTCGGTACCGCAGCTGCCGCAGCTGGCCATAGAGTTGTCGGTGTAGCCCTCGGGCAGGTCGAGCGTGTGTCCGCCACAGAGCGGGCAGGTGAATTCGAAATCGAGGCGCGGTTGGGTCATCTGTGTCTCTCCCGGGATGGCGCAGCATCGCGCGGCGCCGGTGTGAAGTCGAGAGGGTTACCAGCCTGTCCGAAACGTAACGGAGTTCACTGTCTGGTGTCGGGCGGAACGGACCGCATCCCCTGACATTTGGCCAGCGAGGGCGGGTAAGGAGACTTTTCATGCGCAGTTCTTCTACTATTTTGGCAGCGGTTTCGACTGCGGCCCTGCTGGTCTCGAGCGGCACCTTTGCCCAGGACGCGGGCTAGGTGCTGACTGGAGCCGACGCATTCGGCAATTGGCAGCAGGACGCGCCGGGCGTGACCCGGCACATCACGGCACAGGATCTTCCCCCTCCGGGCGCGACTAAGTCGGCTTCCAATGCGCCCGATCCGATCGCGATTCCCGACGGGGCGATGCCGAAGGTGCCGCAGGGCTTCAAGATCGAGATGGTGGCTACGGGCATCACCAACCCGCGGGCCATTCGCTTCGCGCCCAACGGTGACCTGTTCGTCGCGAGCAGCGAAGCCGGCGAGGTGCGGGTGTTCCACTTCGACGGCAACAGTGCCAAGCCGGCTTCTGACGAGGTGTTCGCCAGCGGTCTGACGCAGCCCTACGGCATCGCCTTCTATCCTCAGGAAAACCCCGAGTGGGTCTACATCGCCGAAAGCGATGGGCTGCGCCGCTACCCCTACAAGGCGGGTGACATGAAGGCGACCGGGGAAGGCGAGGTGCTGTTCAAGGACATCCCGGCCGAGCACCACTGGACCCGTGACGTGGTGTTCTCGCCCGACGGCAAGACCATGTACTACTCGGTGGGCTCGGGATCTAACGTCGGCCTGGACATGACCATGCAGCCCAAGCCCGAGCAGGGCTCGGTCGAGGACTGGATCAAGGGGCATCCGCTGGGGGTCGCCTGGGGCGGCGAGGAGCGCCGCGCCGCAGTGCTCGCCTTCGATCCGGACGGCAAGAACGAGCGCTACTTCGCAACGGGCCTGCGCAACTGCGCCGGGATGACGCTGCAGCAGCAGACCGGACAGGTCTGGTGCGTGGTCAACGAGCGCGACGAGCTCGGTGACGACGTGCCGTTCGACTACGCCACCTCGGTGAAGGAAGGCGGCTTCTACGGCTGGCCGTGGTTCTACATCGGCGACAATCCCGACCCGCGCTGGGCCGAGACGCCGCGCGATGATCTCAAGGGCAAGGTCACGGTGCCCGACGTGCTGTTCCAGACCCACTCGGCACCACTCAACATCGCCTTCGACAACAGCGATGCCTGGGGGGCCGACTACAAGGGCGACGCCTTCGTTGCGCTGCACGGTTCGTGGAACCGCGGCACCCGCACCGGCTACAAGGTCGTTCGCCTGCCGATGGACGAGAACAGCAAGCCGACGGGCGAGTACCAGGACTTCGTGACCGGGTTCGTGCAGTCCGACGATAACGTCTGGGGCCGGCCGGTCGGCGTCGCATTTTCGCCGGATGGCTCGTTGTTCTTCTCGGAGGATGCGAACGGCACGATCTGGAAGGTGTCGAAGCAGTAGTGAACGTCACGCATTAGCAAGGGCCCGCGCTGTGGCGCGGGCCCTTGTCGTGCCCGGGGCGTGGCAACCAAGCGCGCCGGCCGCTACACTCCGCCCATGTCTCACGATCATTCTCACCGCTGGAAACACGACGGCGTCCGGGTCGTCCCCGGCAATCAGCTCGATCCGAACACCGCGCAGACGCCGGGCATGGATCGCAAGGCGGCGATCTCCTTTGCGCGGGTAGGGGCCCAGAAGCTCTGGGCGGGTACGGTGACCATCCATCCGGACGCCAAGACCGGTGCGCACCATCATGGGCACCTCGAGAGCGTGATCTACGTCGTGCGGGGCAGGGCGCGGATGCGCTGGGGCGAGCGGCTGGAGTTCGTCGCGGAAGCTGGCCCCGGCGACTTCATCTACGTCCCGCCCTACGTGCCGCACCAGGAGATCAACGCCAACCCGACCGAACCACTCGAGTGCGTGCTCTGCCGCAGCGACGGCGAGGCGGTGGCGGTCAACCTCGACATCGCACCGGTGGAAAAGCCGGAAACGGTGCTCTGGATCGACCCCACTCACCCCAGCGGTGGTGTCTGACTACGCCCTGGTGCCGTCGCGAACCGCCTGAAGTATCGGCGCAAGGCTGCGGACGAGGGATGTGGAGTCGCTGCCGATCGCGGCGAAGTCGAAGCCCTGACGCAGGTAGGCGGCGGCGTTGTCGGTGTTGAAGTCCAGAATGCCGGCGGCCTTTCCCGACGCGTGGATCATCTCCAGCGCTTCGGCGATCTTCGCCTGCGCATCGGGATGCCGCTGCTGGCCGATCAGTCCCATGTTCGCGGAGAGATCGTTGGGGCCGATGAACATCGCATCGAGCCCTTCGATCGTGCCGAACTCGGGAATTGCCGCGACCGCCTTTGGCGACTCGATCTGGATGACGACGCAGATGTCCTCGTGGGCGCGCGCGTAGTACCCGGTGTCGCGCGAAAAGCGGTTCGCGCGGTGGTTGCCCGCCACCCCGCGAATGCCATCGGGGGGATAGCGGGTCGCGGCAACGGCAAGCCGCGCCTCCTCGATCGTCTGCACGAATGGAAAGAGCAGCGAGCGCACGCCGCAATCGAGCAGGCGCTTGACCAGGATCGGATCGACGCTGGGCAGCCGGACAAAGAATTCGGCATCCCCTCCGTGACGGGCGGCAAGCAGATGGCGCTCGATCGTCTCGAAACCGATGGCACCGTGCTCCATGTCGACCAGGATCCAGTCGAAGCCGCCGCCGGCCGCAATCTCGGTTGCGGCAAGGCTGTTGAGCTGCAGCCAGAAGCCGAGCTGAGGCGTGCGGTCGGCCAGCCGCCGCTTGAACAGGTTAGGCGGATACTCGCGCATGCTCCCCCCGGGTAGGAACAGCCCCCGGCGGGAGCCCTCAGCGTCTAGTAGCGTGGTCGCAGCGCGTGCGACAACCGCTACTTCGCGGTAATCTTGCCCTTCATCATGGGATGGATGGTGCAGATGTAGGCGAAGCTGCCGGCGCTGCCGATCGTGATGCGCTTGCTCTGACCCTTGTTGAGCCGGCCGGTATCGAAAGCCCCCTTGGCCGTGGCAGTGTGCGGTGCCGAGTCCTGGTTGGTGAACGTGACGGTATCGCCCGCCTTCACGGAAAGCGTGGCGGGGCTGAACTTCATGCCCTTGATCGTGACGGCGTGGTCGGCGGCAAAGGCGGATGCGGCGGCGAGGACCGTAAACAGAGTCGCGGCGGCCAGCGAATGAACGATGCGCATAGCAAAAACCCTCCGGGGGTCATCCCCTGGAGGGTTCAACACGCAACGGCCAACGTTTATTCCGCCGGCTAGCCTGCGACCGCCTCGGTTGCGCCCTGAGCGGCGCCGCCGCGTTCGATCAGGAGGCGGTTGTAAGCATTGAGGTAGGCGCGGGCGCTGGCAACGAGCGTATCCGGCTCGGCAGCGTTCCCCGAGACGATGCGGCCGCCCATCTCGAGACGGACATGCACGCTTGCCTGCGCGTCGGTGCCGCCGGTCACGCCATCCACGGCATAGAGCACGAGATGCGGCTCGCGGCCGATCGCCTGCTTGATGGCGTTGAAGATGGCATCGACCGAACCCGTGCCGTCGTAGCGGACCGTCACCTGCCGGCCATCGATGGTCAGCGTGAGGTCGCAGCGGTGAACGCCGCCGGTCTTGGAGATGACCTCCATGTCGACAAGCTTGATGCGATCGTCGGCGGAGCCCGCCTCGTCCTCGACCAGAGCGATGATGTCGGCGTCGTAGATGTGCTTCTTGCGGTCCGCGAGGTCCTTGAACCGCACGAAGGCTTCCTGGAAGGCGTTGTCGCCCAGCTCGTAGCCCAGCTCGCGGAGCTTGTCCTTGAACGCGGCCCGGCCGGAGTGCTTGCCCATGACCAGCGTTGTCTCTTTGATCCCGACGCTCTCGGGCGTCATGATCTCGTAGGTCTGCGCATTCTTGAGCATGCCGTCCTGGTGGATGCCGCTCTCGTGCGCGAAGGCGTTCTTGCCGACAATGGCCTTGTTGTACTGGACCGGGAAGTTGGCCGCCGCCGAGACCACGCGGCTCGCCTTTGCAATGTCGGTCGTTTCGATATTGGTGTGGAACGGCATGGCGTCCCCACGGGTGCGGAGCGCCATTACCACCTCCTCGAACGCGGCATTGCCGGCCCGCTCGCCCAGGCCGTTGATGGTGCATTCGACCTGCCGGGCGCCGGCACGCACGCCCGCCAGCGAGTTGGCGACCGCCAGGCCGAGGTCGTTGTGGCAATGCGTCGACCAGATCACCTTGTCGCCGCCGGGCACCCGCTCGATGAGCGTCTTGAACAGGTGATAGTGCTCCTCGGGGACCGCGTAGCCGACCGTGTCGGGAATGTTGATCGTGGTCGCGCCGGCGCGGATCGCCAGCTCTGCGCAGCGGCAGAGAAAATCGATCGGCGTGCGGGGCGCGGCCATCGCGCTCCACTCGACGTTGTCGATGAGGTTGCGGGCCTGCGTCACCGTCGCGGTGATGATCTCCAGCACCTGCTCCTCGGTCTTCTTCATCTGGTGGGCCAGATGGATCGGCGAGGTGGAAACGAACGTGTGGATGCGGCCCTGCCGGGCATGGCGCACCGCCTCGCCGGCGCGGGAGATGTCGGCGGGAATCGCCCGGGCGAGGCCGGCGACGACGGCGTTCTTGACGTGCTTGGCGACGGCGACGACGGCCTCGAAGTCGCCGTTGCTGGCGATCGGGAACCCCGCCTCAATGATGTCGACTCCCATCTCGTCGAGAACCTCGGCGACCTGGAGTTTTTCCTCCAGCGTCATGGTCGCGCCGGGCGACTGTTCCCCGTCGCGCAGGGTCGTGTCGAAGATGAATACCCGTTCGCTGTTGCTCTGCGGCTCAGAGGTGGTGGTCATTGTTGCTCTTCCTGATCAAGCGGCCGGGGCCAGAAACCCGCACGGCCGGACAATGGTGCTGTTCGGCTCTACCTCGACATCCCCTGACCACCCGCCCGCCATCGCGAGCCGCCGGTACTCAGGGGCTGATAAGAAGGAGAAGGAGCGCGGGAAGCAGCAGCAGTGCGGCCGCAAACGTCAGCCGGGCCCTCACGGCCTGCTGCTGGGCGGCGGCGATCGCTATGGCGCGCTGGCGCTGCATGAAACCGTCCGTGCGAGATGCACAACGGCGCCGACAATGCCTCAGTTTCCCCAGTCGTGCAACCGCCGCTGCAACTCAACCAAAGGCGAATACGGCCGACAGGATGACGAGGAGGAAGGCTACCATGCTTGCCATGCCGATCTGCGGCGCCCGTGCCGCGGCCGCCGAGTCACCGCTCATCGCCTTCTTCCCGTTGATGCCGGCGAAGATGACGATGCCGAGCAGCACGAGGACCACCAGCATCTTGATGCCGAACCACATCTGACTGGTCGCCGAGAAGTTCCACTTCAGCCAGAACAGGATCGGGCCCGTGATGATGAGGAGCCCGAAGCCCGCGCGGCCCATCGTGGAGAGCCGCTGCGCAATGCGCCCCAGCACCGGGCGCATCTCCGGAGTTGCCGCTCCCATCTGCGCGCCGATCACCGGCATGCCGAATGCCGCGGCACCGCCAAGTCCGAGCGCGGCCAGGTGGATCCAGAACAAGAGATTGATGACGATGTCCATGTGCGACTCTCCGCCGAGCGCGCGATCATAGCACGCTGTCGAATCGGTCCACAGCGGCCCTGCGGTCTACCCCAGATCGAGCTCGCCCTCGCCGATAATCACGGCCTCCCCGCCGATGCCGCCATAGCTGAGCTCGCCGGCATCCTTGCGGATCTGCATGCTGATGCGGCAGGGGCGTCCCATCTCGTGGCCCTGGCGGATGACGTATTCCTCCTGCCCGTCGGAGAACGGGACATGCCTCGCGACGAGCCCGATCAAGGCCGCGGCGGCGGCTCCGGTGCCGGGGTCCTCGCCGATGCCCATGCCCGGAGAGAACATGCGCGCGGCGAAGTCGTTGTCGTTTTCCTCGGGCGTCTCGGTGAAAACGTAGACCGAGTAATCGCCGAGCGGGAAAATCTCCTCCCAGCCGCGGCGCTCGAGCTTGAGCGCCCGCAGCACTTTCGCATTGGCGACCGGCACGAGGTAGAACAGCGTCCCGGCGGTTGAGACGGCAGGCTTGTAGAGGCCGCAGCCCACTTCGCTGGGCAGGATGCCGAGTGCCATCGCAATGTCGTGCCGGTCCGGTGGATTACCGGCCTCCTCGGGCAGCCGCGGCAGGCCGAAGCGGGCGAGAGCCGTGCCGTGCTGGCTCTTCTCGACGAGCGCGGTAATGAGCCCGACGTTCTCCTCGATGCGCACCACCGGCACCTTGTGCTGCTGGCCCAGCACGATCGCCGCGCCCACGGTCGGGTGGCCCGCGAAGTTGAGCTCGGTGCGCGGGGTGAAGATGCGGACCGCGGCGGTGTTGCGGTCGTGCTTGGGACGGCAGAGGAACACCGTCTCGGACAGGTTGAATTCGCTCGCGATGGCCTGCATCTCGTTGTCGAGCAGGCCGTCACCGTTGCAGACTACTGCCAGCGGGTTGCCCTTGAGCCGCTCGTTCGTAAACACGTCGAGCAGCATATATTTGAGCTTTTGTGGCCTCATGCCGTAGCCATCGATAGAGTCTGTGGGTGAGTCAACTCAGGTCAATCGTGTAGTTCGGCTAGTCTTGCGGTGGTTCGTAGCCACCCCAGGTTCAACCGCGATTTAGGTCCAACGCCTCGGTCAGGCCGTCTCCGTCACCAGCTCGTCCCACGCGGCGTAGAGCGCGTCGCGGGAGGCCGGCTGGCCGGGGTAGGAGGGGAAGTGGGCTTCGATCTCGCTCCAGGGCAGGGCGCTTCCGGTCCAGATATTGCCGGCCGGCACCGCCCAGCTGGCGTCATCGAGCGTACCCGGCTTGAGCACCAGCAGATCCGGCGCGCTCAGCGGCTCGTTCCACAGCTTGGTGCCGCAATGCGGGCAGGCGTGCATGAGAACGACCCGGCCGCTGTCGGCGGTCTTGCGATAGGTCGCCGTCTCGCCGGCGGTCACCTCGACCGTGGACTTCCGCACCATCATGGACATGGACCAGGCGGCGCCCGAGAGGCGCTGGCAGTCCTTGCAATGGCAGCGGTAGACGCCCAGCGGCCGCGAGGTCAGCCGGTAGCGCACCGCGCCGCAGTAGCAGCCGCCGTCCACCGGGAAGGCGGGGAGAACGATCTTGTCGGTCATGTCGGAACCGCCCCCTGACGGTCGGCGCACCTTAGTCGCCGTCGCAAACCGCGCAAGCTGAAAGCCGCATTCAGCACGGGTTCAGTGGCAGGGGACGATATGGCGCGCCAACGCATCAAGGGCTTGGGGCCCTCAACACCAGAGACAAGAAATGAGCATCCTCTTCGACACGCTGATGATGCGCCGCACGCTGCGGCGCCGCTATGACAGCCTTGCCCATCTCGACGACCGCCTGCTGCGCGACATCGGGCTGGATCGCTACAGCATCCGGGAGATGACAACCGACAACCGCTCCGCCCGGTTGCAGGACCGCCGCCGCTAGCGCGACGGCTCCGCCGGGCGTTTGGAAGGGGCTCCGCGAGGCGGGGCCCCTTTTGTCTAACACCGGACTGCTTGATCGGGTGGCCGACTGGTCGGTAGACTGGCGGCACGGCACTCCGCCGATCCCCTCCACTCCAGCAATTGCAGATCAAGCCATGCAGTACACCCATCTGGGCCGTACCGGCCTTTCGGTTTCCCGGCTCTGCCTGGGCACCATGAACTTCTCCTGGACGACCGAGAAGTCGGACGCCTTCCCGCTCATGGACGCAGCGCACGAAAAGGGCATCAACTTCTTCGACACCGCCAACCGCTACGGCCGGCCGGTGCCGGGGGTGACGGAATCGCTGATCGGCGAGTGGTTCGCCCAGGGCGGCCAGCGCCGGCACAAGACCGTGCTCGCAACCAAGCTCTACGGCGCCATGGGCGAGTGGCCCAACGAGGGCAAGCTCAGCGCGCTCAACATCCGCCGCGCGCTCGATGCCTCACTCAAGCGCCTGCAGACCGACTACGTCGACCTCTACCAGTTCCACCACATCGACCGCGACACGCCGTGGGACGAGATCTGGCAGGCCATGGAAGTCGCCGTCCAGCAGGGCAAGATTCTCTATGCCGGCAGCTCCAACTTCGCCGGTTGGCACATCGCCAAGGCACAGGGCGTCGCCAAGGCGCGCAATTTCGTCGGCCTGGTCTCGGAACAGTCGATCTACAACCTCATCGAGCGCACGGTCGAGCTCGAGGTGCTGCCGGCGTGCCGCGATTTCGGCCTCGGCGTGATCCCATGGTCGCCGCTCCACGGCGGGCTTCTCGGCGGCGTGATCCGCAAGGAGAGCGAGGGCAGGCGCCGGCTCGAGGGGCGCTCGGCCGAAACGCTGAACAAGCTGCGGCCCCAGATCGAGCAGTACGAGGCCTTCTGCGGCGAGCTTGGCCAGCAGCCGGGCGACGTCGCGCTTGCGTGGCTGCTGCACCAGCCCGCGGTCACCGCGCCGATCATCGGGCCGCGCACGCGGGAACAGCTGGACGCCGCCGAACGCGCCTCCGAGCTCAAGCTGGACGAAAGCGACCTCAAGCTCCTCGACGAAATCTTCCCCGGCCACAAGACCGCACCCGAAGACTACGCCTGGTAG
>JAEZBF010000148.1 GCA_023427545.1 Pseudomonadota bacterium | reverse complement strand
AAAAGAACATCGTCTAAGTGGAAGGCGTAGGTCTGGCGCTGGCTCGCGTGCTCGGAAAATCGCGCGCCGGCGCCCGCCAGGCGGCCGTCGCCGTGGCCGGTTCGGCGGTGATCACCAAGCTGATTGAAATGGATGCCGGGCTGAGTGATGAAGAGCTAGAGACCCAGCTTAAACTCGAAGCGGACCAATACATCCCATATCCCTTGGAAGAGGTCGCCATTGACTTCGAAGTGCAAGGTCCGGCGGCGCGCAATCCCGAACGGGTAGAAGTGCTGCTGGCGGCCTGCCGCAAGGAAAACGTCGAGGCGCGCGAGGCCGCTCTGGCGCTGGCGGGTCTGACCGCCAGGGTCGTGGATGTCGAGGCCTATGCGCTCGAACGCACCTATGAATTACTGGCGCCTCAACTGGACAAGCGGCGTGAGAACCTGGCTGTTGCGGTGGTGGATATTGGCGCGACCATGACCACACTGAGCGTGTTGCGCAACGGCCGCACTCTCTACACCCGTGAGCAATTGTTCGGTGGGCGCCAGCTCACCGAGGAAATCCAGCGCCGTTACGGCCTGTCGCTGGAGGAGGCTGGTCTGGCTAAACGCCAGGGTGGGCTGCCCGACGATTATGAGCGCGAGGTGCTGCAGCCGTTCCGTGAGGCGGTGGTGCAGCAGGTGTCTCGCTCGCTGCAATTCTTCTTCGCGTCCGGCCAGCTCCACGAAGTGGATTGCATTCTGCTGGCCGGCGGCACGGCTTCCATTCCCGGGATTGCCCGTTTGATCGAAGACAAACTCGGTACGCCGACCCGTGTAGCCAATCCCTTTGCCGACATGACGCTCAATAGCCGCATCAATGCGGCCGCGCTGGCCGCTGACGCGCCGGCCTTGATGATCGCCTGCGGCCTGGCAATGAGGAGTTTTGACTGATGGCTCGCATCAACCTGCTTCCCTGGCGCGAGAAACTCCGCGAGGAGCGCCGGCAGCGCTTCCTGATGACGCTGGGCGGTATTTTGGCCGGCGCTGCGGGACTGCTTTTCCTCAGCGACCAGTACCTGAGCCTGGCAATCGAGCAACAGAGCGCGCGCAACGATTTCCTGCGCAAGGAAATCGCCGTGCTGGACGCTCGCATCAAGGAGATCAGTGAGCTGCGCACCCGTCGGCAGCAGTTGCTTGAGCGCATGAAGATCATTCAGGACCTGCAAGGCAACCGTCCGATCATCGTGCGGGTCTTCGACCAACTGGCGCGAACCCTGCCCGAGGGGGTGCATTTCAGCGAACTGAGCATGGCCGGCAAGAGCATCGCCATCAAGGGTGCTGCCGAGTCCAACAGCAAGGTGTCCAGCCTGATGCGCAACCTGGACGGCTCCGACTGGCTGGCGGCGCCGAATCTCACCGAAGTCAAGGCGGTGACCGCGGGTGGGCTTGAACAGGCCAATGTCTTCCAGTTGACGGTACAGCAGGTAGTGCCTGAGATACGCGCGGATAAAGAGGTGAACAAATGAGTCTGGCCCAATCCCTGGAAGGGCTGCGCAAGATCGACCTTGCCGACCTCGACCTCAACAACCTGGGCTCCTGGCCCGCGCCGGTCAAGGTGGCTGCCGCTGTTCTGCTGCTTACCCTGACGCTGTTCCTCGGCTACCAGTTTCATCTCAAGGATTTGCAAGGGCAGCTCGATCACCAGCGCAACGAGGAAGTGACCCTGAAGGAGCAGTTCTCCAGCAAGGCCTTTCAGGCGGCGAACCTCGAGACGTACCGGGCTCAGTTGGTGCAGATGGAGGAGTCCTTTGGCGTCATGCTGCGCCAGTTGCCCAGCGACACCGAGGTGCCCGGCCTGCTGGAAGATATCACCCGGACAGGCTTGGGCAGCGGCCTGGAGTTCGAGGAGATCAAGCTGCAGCCTGAGGTGGTGCAGCAGTTCTATATCGAATTGCCGATCAAGATCAGCGTGGTGGGCGGTTATCACGACCTGGCGACCTTCGTCAGTGGCGTGGCCAGTCTGTCGCGCATCGTCACGCTACATGATTACGAGATCAAACCCGTCAAGGATGGCGGCGCCAGCAAACTGCACATGGCCATCACCGCTAAGACCTACCGCTACAACGACAAGGGGGTGACGCCATGAGCCGCCTTCATGCCGTGACGGTCACTGCTCTGCTCGCCAGCCTGGCGGGCTGCGGTGGTGGTCACGATTTCCAGGATCTGCAGGGCTACATGGATGAGGTGCGTTCCCGTCCGAAGGGGCGGATAGAGCCGATGCCCACCTTTCAGCCCTATGAGGCCTTTACCTACAGCGCAGCCAGCCTGCGTAGCCCGTTCCAGCCGCCGGTGCCAATCGATCTGGCTCGCCAGCAGCGGGGGTCGAAGGACATCAAGCCGGACGAGGGGCGTGTTCGTCAGTTTCTGGAGGGCTTCAACATCGAGCTGTTCGAGATGGTCGGCAGTCTGTCCAACGCCGAAGGCATGTATGCCCTGATGCGAGGCGCGGGCGGAGTGCACCGGGTTCGCATCGGCGATTACCTGGGGCGCAACCACGGCAAGGTGGTGGCCATCGAGACAGGCAAGGTCGATGTGCTGGAGATTGTCCCGGACGGTGAAGGCGGTTGGCTCGAGCGGCCGCGCAGCATGACGCTCAAGGAGCGCTCCTGATGATTCACAACAAGAAAAGCTTGTCTGCACAACGGAACGCACCCATGAACCGCATTGTTTCGCGCCTTGGTCTATCGCTGCTGGCGACTGTATTTACCCCGCATGTCTTGGCGGCCGCTCTACAAAGTCTGGACGTGGCGGCCCTGCCGGGCGATCGCGTCGAGCTCAAGCTCGGCTTCGACCAGCCCGTGGCCGCGCCGCGCGGCTACACCATAGACCAGCCGGCGCGCATCGCGCTGGATCTGCCCGGTGTGAGCAATCAGATCGGGGTGAAGAATCGCGAGCTGGGCTTGGGTAACGCGCGCAGCCTGAACATCATGGAAGTCAAGGATCGTACCCGGTTGATCATCAATCTCGATCAGTTGACCCCCTATAACTCGCGCATTGACGGTAACCATTTATATGTGGTGCTCGGCGAGCCGGCGATTTCCGCTCCCGCCACGCCACTGGTTGCCAGCGTGCCGACTCCGCAGACCGCGATGGCTGGCGGTCGGGTGATTCGCAGCGTCGATTTCCAGCGCGGCGAGCAGGGTGAAGGCAACGTCATCATCGACCTGGGCGACCCGAGCATGGCGCCGGACATCCAGGAGCAGGGCGGGCGTATCCGTCTTGAGTTTGCCCGCGCCCAACTGCCCGAGTCACTGCGCCTGCGCCTGGACGTAAAAGACTTCTCCACCCCCGTGCAGTACGTGAACAGCAGCGTGCAGGGCGACAAGGCGGTGATCAACATCGAGCCCGCCGGGCAATACGACTTCATGGCCTTCCAGACCGACCGTCGTCTGACCATTAGCGTCAAACCACTGAACGACCGCGAGCTGGAGCGCCGCAAGGCCGAGCGCTTCGCCTACACCGGTGAAAAGCTGTCGCTGAACTTCCAGGACATTGAGGTGCGCTCGGTGCTGCAGTTGATCGCCGACTTCACCAACCTCAACCTGGTTGCAAGCGATACGGTGCAGGGCAGCATCACCCTGCGCCTGCAGAACGTGCCTTGGGACCAGGCGCTGGATCTGGTGCTCAAGACTAAGGGTTTGGACAAGCGCCAGATTGGTAATGTACTGCTGGTGGCGCCGGCTGCGGAAATTGCCGAACGCGAACGCCAGGAGCTGGAGGCCCAGCGCCAGGTGGCCGAGCTGGCCCCGCTGCGCAAGGATGTGATTCAGCTGAATTACGCCAAGGCCTCGGAGATTGCCAAGCTGTATGAAGACGAGTCCGCCAAGGGCACCCTCAAGGACGACATGCGTGGCTCGGTGATCTTCGATGATCACACCAACAGCCTGCTGGTCACCCTGACCCAGGAGCGCATCGACGAGCTGCGGCGCATCGTCACCCTGCTCGATGTGCCGGTGCGCCAGGTGATGATCGAGGCGCGCATCGTCGAGGCCAACGTCGACTACGACAAGAGCCTCGGCGTGCGTTGGGGGGGCACCCAGAGTTTTGCCAACGGTCGCGGTGCCTTCTACGGCAACGATGATCGTGGTGACGAGGGTGGCGAGAGCGGTGCGGACAGCACGGGTAATTTTCCCTTTGTGGACCTGGGTGTGCTGGGCCGGACCTCAGGCTTTGGCATCGGCTACGTGACCGACAACCTGATTCTCGATCTTGAGCTGACGGCCATGGAAAAGACCGGCAACGGCGAGGTCGTCTCGCAGCCCAAGGTAGTTACCGCGGACAAGGAAACCGCCAAGATCCTCAAGGGCTCGGAAATTCCCTATCAGGAAGCCAGCTC
>JAEZBF010000140.1 GCA_023427545.1 Pseudomonadota bacterium | reverse complement strand
GCTCGTTCGAATGCCCGCGATGCGGCACCGGCGCAAGATATGGCGCGTCGGTTTCGACCAGGATGCGATCGGCCGGCACGAAGCGCGCGACGTCCCGGATCTCCTCTGAATTCTTGAACGTGACGATCCCCGAGAACGAGACGTAACCGCCGAGCGCGAGGCCGCGCCGCGCCAGATCGGCGCCAGCCGAAAAGCAATGCAGAACAAATGGGAAGGGCCCCTGCCCCGCGGTTTCTTCCTCAAGGACGGCCGCTGTGTCCTCGTCGGCCGACCGGCTATGGATCACCAATGGCAGCCCGGTTTTCCGCGCCGCGGCTATGTGCCGGCGGAAGCCGGTCGCTTGCGCCGCGTAGTCGCCTTCGTAATGGTAGTCGAGGCCTGCTTCGCCTATCGCCACGCACTTTGGGTGGGCGGAGAGCCGCACGAGGTCAGCGGTGCTGATGTCGAGCTCTTCATGCGCATGGTGTGGATGCGTGCCCACCGAGCACCAGACGTTCGGATACGCCTCGGCGATGGCGGTTATCCGATCGAACTCGCGTACGCGCGTCGAGATTGTCACCATGCCGTCAACCCCCACTGCCGCGGCGCGCGCCAGCACGCCGTTGAGATCAGCCGACAGCGCCTCGAAATCGAGATGACAATGGGAGTCGATCAGCAAACCTAAGCTGCCTTGGCCTGCTCGAACTTCCGGAACACCGGCTGCGGTGGAGGCAATACCGTGCCAGCCGGCATTGCCGTGTCCTTCTCAAGTGCATGCTGCAGCAGCCGCCGCTCGGCGGGCACCGCCAGCAGGTCGAGGATACGCCCGGCCGACTCCGGCACGAAGGGCTGCGCCACAATAGCCGCCCGCCGGATGATGTCAGCCGTCGTGGCAAGGATTGCGCCCATACGCGGGAGGTCGGCCTTGAGCCCCCATGGCGCCTGCTCGGCGAAGTATAGGTTTGCGGCGCTCAGCAGCTCGACCAACGCGCCCGTCGCTTCGTGCAACTGCTGGGTCTTCATTGCTTCCGCAACGCGGCCGACCCCGGCTATCGTTGCCGCAACAGCAGCATCGTCCGCCTCGGACGCCTGCCGCTCCGGCAGCACGCCCCCGAAGTTCTTCGCGATCATGCTCAAGGAGCGCTGCGCCAGGTTGCCGAAGTTGTTCGCGAGATCCGCGTTGTTGCGGTTCACGAACTTTTCGCGGCCCCAGTCGCCGTCCTGGCCGAAGCTGACTTCGCGCAGGAAATAATAGCGCACCGGGTCGACGCCGAACTCCTCCACCTGGGCGAACGGGTCGATGACGTTGCCCAACGACTTGCTCATCTTCCGGCCCTCGACGGTGAGGAAGCCGTGCGCGACGACGCGCCTGGGAAGCTCCAGCCCCGCGCTCATCAGGAATGCCGGCCAATAGACGGTGTGGAACCGAATGATGTCCTTGCCGATCACGTGCAGGTTCGCCGGCCAGAACTTCTTGAACTGCTCGGAGTCCTTATTGGGGTAGCCGACGCCGGTGATGTAGTTGGTGAGCGCGTCGACCCAGACGTAAATGACGTGGCCGGGCGCGTTTGGCACCGGGATGCCCCAATCGAAGGTGGTGCGGCTGATCGAGACGTCGCGCAGGCCTGCCTTCACGAACGAGATGATCTCGTTGCGGCGCTCGGGCGGGGCGATGAAGTCCGGGTTGTCTTCGTAGAGCTTGAGCAGACGATCCTGGTAGGCCGAGAGGCGGAAGAAGTAGCTGTCCTCCTCGACCCAGGTGGCTTCGGCGCCGGAGGGCGCGTAGCGCTTGCCCCCCTCCCCCACGGTGAGTTCGTCCTCGTCGAAATAGGCCTCGTCGCGCACCGAGTACCAGCCCTTGTAGGTGGACTGGTAGATGTCGCCGTTGTTGCTTGCCGCCATCCGCTTCCAGAGTTCCTGGCTCGATGTGTAGTGCCGCGGCTCGGTTGTGCGGATGAAGTCGTCGTTGGAGAGATTCAGCGCCGCCGCAAGGTCGCGGAAGCGGGCGGAGTTGCGGTCCGCGAGCTCCCGCGTACTTAGGCCGGCAGCGTGCGCCGTCTGCACCATCTTGATGCCGTGCTCGTCGGTCCCGGTGAGGAAGAACACATCCTTGCCCTCGAGCCGGGCCCAGCGGGCGATGGCATCGGTCGTGACCATCTCGTAGGCGTGCCCGATATGGGGCTCGCCGTTGGGATAGGCGATCGCGGTGGTGATGTAGAACTTCTCGGCGCTCATCTTGACTCGGCAACTGACGCTTCGGGCTGAACGTGCCGCTTGATCGCATCGAAGATCCCGATCAGCGTCTGCCTCAGGTCGAGGTTGTACTCATCGGCGTCGGCGAAAGCAGCGCTGGCCTTCTCCCACAGCGCATTGGCAGAGGCAAGCCGGGCACGCTGCGCCCGGTCCTGCGCTGCCGAACGCGCCTCCGCAGCGATCCAGTCGAGCAGCAGGTCGCGGGCAAACGCCTGCTCCGCGCCATCCTTGCCGCCGGCAATGCCGTCGGCGAGCAGTAGGTGGGCGGCAGTGGGGGGCCGCGACGGATCGGCAAGCCAACCCTTGAGCGCTCCGATAGCACTCCCCTCGGAAAGCTCCAGTGCCTCGAAACCCCGTCGCGGGCGCCCCTCGGCGAGCTCCACCGCGCGATCGAGCGCTGCTGGGCTGGCGTGGCTCCGTTGCCCCTCAAGAACGGTGCGCACCTCCCCGTCCGGCATCGGCCGCAGGGCGATGGACTGGCAGCGCGACCGGATCGTGGGCAGCAGCGCACGCGGCCGGTGTGAGACCAGCAGGAACATGGTCTCGGTCGGCGGCTCCTCGAGCAACTTCAACAGCGCATTGGCGGCACTGGGGTTGCAGTCGTCGATCGGATCGATGATAGCGAGCCGGTGCCCCGCCCTGCCCCGTGTCCGGTGCATCCGCTCTCGCAGTTCACGGATTTGCTCGACCCGGATGACAGTGCGGTAGTTGCGTCCAGTATCGTTCAATTGCCGGCGGAGCACGAACAGATTGGGGTGCGAGCCGGAACGGACCTGCTCGTCCACACGATGCGCGTCTTCATCGCCGGTGGCCGTCAGCACGGCTCGTGCCGTTGCGAATGCGAGCGTCGCCTTGCCGATCCCCTGAGGTCCGTGCAGCAGGATGCCACCCGGCAGTCGCCCTGCAGTGAGCAGCCGGCCGATGGCCTCTTGCACGTGGGTGTGTCCGACAACCGTGCCCTGCTGCTCGGGCAGCAGCACCCCGCCCAGCTGGTCGGGTTCGCGTAGTCCGTCCTGCTCGCTCACGCGCGGTGCTCGAGCAGCAGTTCCGGAAATCGACGCGAGACCACGTCCCAGATTTCCAATGCGAGGGCGTCCTCCGTCTGATCCGCTGAGATGACGACGCAGCGCTGCGGGTTCGCAGCGGCGATGCCGAGGAAAGCGTCGCGCAGACGTGTGTGCCACTCGATGTCTTCCTTCTCGAAGCGGTCGCCGGTTTCCTCCAGCCCCTCTTCGATTTCCCGCTCGCGGATGCGCTGGAAGGCTTTTGCCGGGTCCATGTCGAGCACGATGGTAAGGTCGGGCCGGCGGCCGTTCAGCGCCAGTTCCTCGAGCCCTGTGATCAGCTTTTCGTCCACTCCGCCCGTGAGACCCTGATATGCACGGGTCGAGTCGTGGAAGCGGTCGGAGATCACCCAGCGGCCGCTGTCGAGATTGGGCGCGATCAGCTGGTTCACGTGATCGAGGCGTGCGGCGGCAAAGAGCACTGCCTCTGCTCCCGGACCCCATTCTTCGGACCGGCCCTGAAGAATGAAGGCGCGGATGGCCTCCGCTTTAGGCGTGCCGCCGGGCTCGCGGGTGCGCATGGCTGCAATCTCAGCGCGAGCGAGACCAGCCACCAGGCGCTTGACCTGGGTCGACTTGCCCACCCCTTCTCCGCCCTCGAAGGTGATGAACCGGGCGGGGGGCGGCGCGGGATTATCCAGCATGCGGTGCTGTCCTCACATCCACCCCAGCGCGAGGTGTTTGAGCGCGTCCATGGACTTGCGCACGATGTTGCCGCCGGGAACGGTTGCTGCCGCATAGAGGGGCGTGTTCTGCACGACGTTTCCACCGCAGCTGACTTCTAGCGCAGCCACCTGGGCTCCCTCCTCCACCGGCGGCATCAAGGGCCCCTGATAGACGATGCTCGCCTGTGGGCAGTTGTCCGTCCCCTTGGGGATCAGGATCGCGATCTCACCCTTGCCCACCAGCGGCACCTGCGGCTCGGCACCGCCGTAAACATCTGCGTAGCCGACGGTCTTGCCTTCGGCAAAGAGTGGCAGAAGTTCGAAGCCGCGCGTTCCCCAGGTCACCAGCTTTCGCGCTTCCTCCGCCCGTTCCCTCATCGACGTGAGGCCATGCAGCACCGCAATCAGGCGACGGCCGCCCGCCGCGGTCGAGACCACGGTGCCATAGCCCGCCGCCTCCGTGTGGCCGGTCTTCAGCCCATCCACGCCGATCCCCATCTCGACCAGCGAGTTGCGGTTCTGCTGGCGGATCTTGTTCCAGGTGAACTCGGGCTGGGAGAAGATCGAATAGTATTCGGGGAACGTCCTGATGATGTAGCGCGCCAGCACAGCGAGATCGTGCGCGGTCGAGTACTGCTCCGGGTCGGGCAGTCCGGTCGCGTTGGTGAAATGCGAATTGGTCAGCCCGATATCTGCCGCCAGCTTGTTCATCTGCCGGGCGAACGTCTCTTCGGTACCGGCCACCCCTTCGGCCAGCGCGATCGCCGCATCGTTCCCTGACTGGATGATCACCGACTTGACCAGGTTCTCGACGCTGATCTTGTCGTTAAGCTTGGCGAACATCGTCGATCCGCCCGAGGACGCACCGCCCTCCTTCCAGGCATGCTCGGAGATGAAGAACTCCTCGTTCATGTTCAGCTTGCCCTGTTTGAGCAGGTCGAACACGACAGCGACCGTCATGAGCTTGGCCATGCTGGCCGGTTCGAGCCGCTCGTCGGCAGCCTTGTTGAACAGCAGCGTGCCGGACTCGTAGTCCATCAGCACCGCGAACTTCGCTTTGGTTGCGAAGTCCTGCGCCGCCGCAGCCAGCGGCAGCAGCATGAGCAGCGCTGCAATCACCGCGCCGCCGATTCTGAGTGTCTTGGCCATCGTACCGTCCCCGGATATCCATGCGAGCGCTCCGGCCCGCACGGGTGTCGCCGGAGACTAATACAGAACGACGCCGTTGAGACCTAGTTCACGGACCAGTGCAACCACATCGTCGCGGGCAACGCCCGGCTTAAGGCGGGTGAGTGTCAAGCGTGTGGCCGTCCCTGCGTCGGCGAGCACCTCTTCCTCGTCTACAGCGCCGAGTCGCGCAAACGCCGTCGCGACGTCGATCGCCTGGTCCTGAGCGAACACGCCGAGCCCGAGGTTGATCTCCTCGCCCCTGCCCTCAGCCAGCATGCCGATCGCCAGCTCAGCCGAACTCATGTCCGCACCCGCGTCGGCGTAGGAGAACAGCGAGAACGTCCCGCGCGTATTCATCGCATCGAGCGCCGGCGTCGGCTCCGCGAATGCGTAGCGCACGTTCGCCTGCTGCTCGATTCGCGTCACGCGGTTGAGCGATTCCTTGAGCACGCGCGTATCGTCACCCTCCAGCGGCGCCATCGCGACGAAGTTCACCTGCACCTCGCCGGTCCCCTGCCCGATCAACCCGAGCATGTTGGCCGCTGTCGAGCTGAGGTCGATCAGCCGGTCCGCCATGTACGGCCCACGGTCGTTGATGCGAACCAGCAGCGAGCGCCCGTTGCTGAGGTTGGTGACGCGCACGTAGCACGGCAGCGGCAGCGTCGGATGCGCACCCGA
>JAEZBF010000046.1 GCA_023427545.1 Pseudomonadota bacterium | reverse complement strand
CGACGATGGCGGCGATCATGCGTTGGCGTGGCAAATTCGACTTCCCCGGTGGTGAACACAGCCCTAGAACGGCGGGGCAGGTCTACGCGTGACCTTCGGACTGGGCAAGCTAGGGCACCGACCGCACCGCGGTTCACGAATTGATTGGGCGTGTTGCACCGCCAGCCGTTTTGACTATTGTGCGGGCACTTTCCGGGAATGAACAATTCTGGTGCAGGCGTGAGTTCAGTTGCCCTTGGGCTGAGCATCGGTGGCCATATTGTGCCCAACCGGGCGTTCCTCGCACCAATGGCAGGCATCACCGACAGAACGGTGCGCCGGCTGGCCGAGCGTTTCGGGGCCGGCCTCGTCGTCTCGGAAATGATCGCAAGTGCGGCCCTCAGCACCGGCCATCGCGAGATGATCCGTAAGCTCGGCAAGTCGGGCTCGCTGCCACACGTGGTGCAACTTGCCGGCTGCGAAGCCGAGTGGATGGCGGAGGGCGCCAGAATCGCCGCAGAGGCCGGGGCCGACATCATCGACATCAATCTTGGCTGCCCGGCCAAGCGCGTGACGAACGGTTTCGCCGGCTCCGCCCTTATGCGCGTTCCCGACCAGGCGCTGCGGCTCATCGAGGCTGTAGTTGACGCGACGCCGCTTCCCGTGACGGTCAAGATGCGCCTCGGCTGGGACGACGACTGCCTTAACGCACCCGAGATCGCTCGGCGGGCCGTCGCCGCGGGCGCGCGGATGATCACCGTCCATGCTCGTACGCGGCAGCAGTTTTACAAGGGCAACGCCCGTTGGCACCTGGTGCGCCCGGTGGTGGATGCGGTTGACGTTCCAGTCGTGGTGAACGGCGACATCACGGATCTCGCCGCGGCGCAGACGGCTCTCACTCAGTCGGGAGCAGCTGCCGTGATGATCGGTCGAGGCGCGCAAGGCCGTCCGTGGATCGTCGGCCAGATCGGCGCGGCGTTGGCGGGCAGGGGGTTCGCGCCGGCCCCGTCTGGCGCCAGCCTCGCTCACCTCGTCGCCGAGCACTACGAGGCGATGCTGCTTGACTATGGCACCCCTGTAGGGGTCCGCGCGGCGCGCAAGCACCTCGACTGGTACCTGGAGGCCGCCGGCATCGTTCCGTCGCGCGACCTGCGCACCAGGCTGCTGGGCTCCGAAGAGCCGGCTGTCGTTTCGGCCCTCATCGGCGAGATCTTTGCCGATGGCTGGAGGGAGGCCGCTTGAGCGCTGGAGTTCCCGACGACCTGGCGATTTCCGTGCTGCAGGCGCTGCCGCAGCCGGTGATCGTCGTCAATTCCCAGCACATGATCGAGTTCGTGAACTACGCCGCCGAGGCTTTTTTCGGCGCCTCGCTCAGCGTGCTCAGCCGGCAGAAGATCGACGATCTCATCGCCTTCGGATCGCCGATCACGACGCTCGTCCAGCAGGTCATCGACCGTCATGCGCCGATGACGGAGTACCGTGTCCGCATCGGATCCTCGCGCTTCGGGGACGAGCGGATCGTCGACTGCTTCGCGACGCCTCTCTCCGAAATCGATGGCCGCGTCGCGCTTCTCTTCCAGGAGCGCACGATGGCGGACAAGATAGACCGTCAGCTGGTGAGCCGTGGCGCCGCGCGCTCCGTCACCGGCCTTGCCGCTATGCTGGCCCACGAGATCAAGAACCCGCTGTCGGGCATCCGTGGGGCCGCCCAGCTGCTCGAGCAAAGCGTGCCGAGCGACGACCAGCCGCTCGCGCGCCTGATCCGGGAGGAGACCGATCGCATCGTCGACCTCATCGACCGGGTGGAGGTCTTCGGCGACGACCGGCCGATGGACCGGGAGCCGATCAACATCCACGTCATCCTCGACCGCGTGAAGCTGCTTGCAAGGAGCGGCCTGGCCCGGGGCATCACCTTCTACGAGGAGTATGATCCCTCGCTGCCACCGGTCTACGGAAACCGCGATCAGCTCGTTCAAGTCTTCCTGAATCTTGTCAAGAACGCCGCGGAAGCGCTTGAGCGGACGAAGAAACCCGAGATCCGCCTCTCGACTGCCTTCCGCCCCGGCATCCGCATCTCGGTGCAGGGCGTCGCCGAACGCATCTCGCTGCCGCTCGAGATCGTCATCGAGGATAACGGCCCCGGAGTCCCCACCGAGCTGCTGCCGGTCCTGTTCGATCCCTTCGTGACAACAAAAGCTAACGGCTCGGGCCTAGGACTCGCCCTCGTTGCCAAGATCGTTGGTGACCACGGCGGAGTCATCGACAGCGACAGCCGGCCGGGGCGCACGCGCTTTCGGGTGCTGCTGCCGGTCGCCAGCGAAATTTCCATGCCGCAGCAGGAAAAGGTGATGGTGGAGTGAGCCACACAGTCCTCCTGGCCGACGACGACTCCGCCATCCGCATGGTGCTCAACCAGGCGCTGACGCGAGCCGGATACGAGGTGCGGCCGACCGGCAACCTCTCGACCATGTGGAACTGGGTCAGCCGAGGGGAAGGGGACCTGCTGATCACCGATGTCGCGATGCCCGACGGCAACGCCTTCGACATCATGCCCAAGATCAAGAAGCTGCGGCCCAACCTGCCGATCGTCGTCATGAGTGCGCAGAACACGTTCATGACGGCGATCCGGGCCAACGAGCTCGGCGCCTACGAGTACCTGCCAAAGCCCTTCGACATCGCAGAGGTCGTTTCCGTCGTCTCGCGCGGTCTTGCCGACGCCAAGAAGCCCGCCACCGCCGAGCGCAGCGCCGAGGAACCCGCTGAGACCATGCCGCTGGTCGGGCGGTCGGCCGCCATGCAGGACATCTATCGCGCGCTGGCGCGGTTGATGCAGACCGACCTGACCGTGATGATCACCGGCGAGAGCGGCACCGGCAAGGAGCTCGTCGCCCGGGCGCTCCACAACTTCGGCAAGCGCCGCAACGGCCCGTTCGTGGCCATCAACATGGCGGCCATCCCCCGCGACCTCATCGAAGCCGAGCTGTTTGGCCACGAGAAGGGCGCCTTCACCGGTGCCACGGCGCGCTCCTCAGGCCGCTTCGAGCAGGCCGAGGGCGGCACGCTTTTCCTCGACGAGATCGGCGACATGCCGATGGACGCCCAAACCCGCCTGCTGCGCGTGCTGCAGGAGGGCGAATACACGATGGTCGGCGGCCGCACGCCCATCAAGTCGAACGTGCGGATCGTCGCCGCGACCCACCGCGATCTGTCGCAGATGATACGGCAAGGCCTCTTCCGGGAGGACCTCTACTACCGCCTCAACGTCGTCCCGATCCGGCTGCCGCCACTGCGTGAGCGCGTCGACGACATCGGCGACCTCGTCATGCATTTCCTCCGCGCCGCCCAGCGCGAGGGCGAGCCCGTAAAGTCGATCTCTCCCGAGGCCATCCGGCTGATGCAGAACTACTCCTGGCCGGGGAACGTGCGCGAGCTAGAGAACTTGGTCCGGCGCCTCTCGGCCCTCTATGCCGACGAGAGCATCTCGCAGGAGATCGTCCAGAACGAGCTCAACATCTCCGACCGGCAGCCGATGCCCACGAGTGCCGGCACGGTCGACGTCTCCACTGCCGTCGAGACCCATGTTGCCCAGCTGCTGCGCGAGCACGAGCCGCGGTTGCCGCCCGCCGGGCTCTACCAGCGCGTGCTCGACAAGGTCGAGGCGCCGCTCATTGCGATGGCTCTGAACGCCTGCGGCGGCAACCAGATCAAGGCCGCCGAACTGCTCGGCCTCAACCGCAATACCCTACGCAAGAAAATCCGCATCCACTCGATCGAGATCGTCAAGCAAAGCCGGCGGCAGGGCTAGGCCGCGCGGCGCAGCCGCTCCAGCAACCTGCGGGCAGCGGCAAGCCGCTCGGCGTCCGAGTCGGTCGGCACCGGCCAGACCAGCCGGTCATCCTTCCAGGCGGCATTCTCGACGGTGAAGGCCGTCTTCTGCTGTGCCGTCGGCTTCTTTGCAAAAGTGAGTGCGATGGCAAGAGGCCCGGCGTCGATGCGCCGGACGCCGAGGCGCGCCGCTGCGAGATTGACCCCTTGCACGTCGAGCAACATCTGCGCCTCCGCCGGAAGCTCGCCGAACCGGTCCTCGAGTTCGTCCGCGAACGCCTCGAGCTCGCGGTTCGTGCCGATCCGCTGAAGGCGGGCATAGAGGTCGATCCGGACCCCCGGCTCAGGTACGTAGTCGTCGGGGAAGGAGCCGGTGCTGCCGATGTTGAGCTCCACCGCAGCAAGATCAGGTACCGGCTCGCCCTTGGCTTCGCTCAGCGCCCGCTCGAGCAGGCGCTGATACAGACCGGCGCCGATCAGCCTGAGATGCCCCGCCTGTTCTTCCCCCATGAGGTCGCCGGCGCCGCGCTGATCGAGGTCGCGCGCGCTGATCTCGAACCCCGCGCCGAGCCGGTCGAGCGTCTCCAGCGTCGCGAGGCGCCTGCGCGTAGCTTCCGCGGTTTCAGCATCGGCATCGGTGAAGAGGTAGGCTGCTGCCTGCAGCGACCCACGTCCCACCCGGCCGCGCAGCTGGTGCAACTGCGCCAGGCCAAAGCGGTCCGCTCGCCAGATCAGCATCGTGTTGGCGCGCGGAATGTCGAGCCCGCTCTCGACGATGTTCGTCGCGAGCAGCACGTCGCCGATCCCGTTGGCGAAATCCACGAGCGCCGCATCGATCTCGGCCACCGGCAGCTCACCGTGAGCGACTTTGACGCTGAGGTCCGGCACGATCTCCGAAAGGTCGGCGCGAACGCCTTCGATATCCTCGATGCGCGGCACGACCACGAAGCTCTGACCGCCACGGCGCTGCTCCCGCAGCAGCGCCATTCGTGCTGTGCCGCTGTCATAGGGCGAAACGAACGTGCGGACCGGCCGCCGCCGGGCCGGCGGTGTCGCCAGCACGCTCACGTCCTGCAGGCCGGCCATCGCCGATTGCAGTGTGCGTGGGATCGGGGTTGCGCTCATCGCCAGCACGTGGACGCCCCCGCCGAGCTCCCGCAGTTTCTGCTTGTGCCTTGCGCCGAACCGCTGCTCCTCGTCGATCACCACCAGCCCGAGATCGGCAAACCTGACGCCGTCGCCCGCCAGCGCATGGGTTCCCACGACG
Organism: Pseudomonadota bacterium; assembly: GCA_023427545.1. Taxonomy (GTDB): domain Bacteria; phylum Pseudomonadota; class Alphaproteobacteria; order Rhizobiales; family Devosiaceae; genus JAEZBF01. The sequence continues at coordinate 5,430 of JAEZBF010000046.1, read as the reverse complement.
ATGCGCAGGTCCCCGCTCGCGATCCGCGCCTTGCTCTCCTTGAGCTCTGCGGGCGAAAGCAGCCGGGACAGCTGCCCAACGCTGATGCCGGTACCTGCAAACCGGCGCTCGAAGCTCTGCAGATGCTGGCGCACAAGAACGGTAGTGGGCGCGGCGATCGCAACTTGACGGCCCGACAGCGCCACCGCTGCGGCGGCGCGCAGCGCCACCTCCGTCTTGCCGAACCCTACGTCGCCGCAGACCAGCCGGTCCATCGGATGCCCCGAACGAAGGTCATCGAGCACCGCCGCAATGGCGGTCGCCTGGTCGGGCGTCTCGCTGTAGGGGAAGCGGCTCGCCAGCCGCCGGTAGGCGCCCGCCGGCGGAACGGCCGGCTCGACCTTCGTTTCAATGCGCTCCCGTGCAAGCTCCACGAGCGCCCGGGCCGCCGCATCGATCTCGGCGCTGATCTCGCCGCGCCGCTTCTGCCATCGATCGCTGTCGAGCCGGTCGAGCGTCACCGCTTCGGGATCACCGCCATAGCGCCAAAGCTTGCCGAACTCACCGACCGGCACCAGCACCGACGCGTCGCCCTTATACTCGAGCCGCACCATGTCACGCTCGCTACCGTCCACCTCGATACGTTCGAGCGCAGCCAAGATGCCGATGCCGTGGTCCTCGTGCACGACCACGTCGCCGACCTCGAAGCTGCTGGTGTTCCCGGTCAGCGCAGTTCCGGCAACCACGACGGCTGCATCCGAGCGACCCAGCAAATCGGCACGCCCGATGACCACGAGGTCGGCGACGCGATCGATGAAGCCGAACTCCAATGCTTGCGGCAGGGCCACGGGGCTCTCAGCCCCACCGACAGCCTCCCAGGCCGCGACCTCCTGCAGCTGAAGTCCACTGCGCCGCAGAACCCGCGTCGCGACGCGCGCCGCATCTCCAGCGGCAACGACGATTCGCTTGGGCGCATCGCCGAGGAATGCCGCGAGCGCTCGCCCTGCGTCCGCAACCGGGCCGAAGGCGGGCAGGGGCTCCAGTCCATCAACCTCGCAAGCCAGCATCTCTCGACCCGCGAGCGCTCGCGCCCAGGCAGCATCGTCGAGGTAGAGTTTCGCCGGTCTCAGCGGCGCGATCCCTGTGCCAAACTCACGGGCGCTGCCGTGCGCCTCCTCGATGTTGGTCCACAGCACCTCCCGCTGGTCGTCCAGCCCGGGCTCCAACCACACCGGGGCGCCCGGCATGTAGGAGAAGATGCTCTCGAGCCGCGGATAGTGCTCCGCCAGCCGGTGTTCTGCACCTATAGCCCGCTCAGGCGTCTCGGCACCGGCCTTGACGATGATCTCCGACGCCGGCCCGAGCTCCACGACGTCGACCGGATCATCGGTGCGCTGTGAGGCGGGATCAAACCGCCAGATCTCCGTAACCACATCCTCCTCGGAAAGGGTCAACCTCAGCGGCCGCATCCGATCAGGCGGAAAGACGTCGATGACCCCGCCTCTGATCGCGAGCTCGCCCGGCTCGTCTATACGATTGTCCAGCACGTAGCCGACCCTGTGTGCGAACGTAGTAAGGGCCTTTCGATCAATCATGTCGCCGGTGCGGATTTCCATGCGCACGCCCCGCACCGCCGAACGCGGCGGCACGCGCTGCATCGCCGCCTCTAGCGACGCCACCAGGATCGCGGGACCTGTCTGCGCCATCACCTGCTGGAGCACAGACATGCGCCGCCCCATGCTGCTCCGCGACGGCGACACGCGGTCGAAGGGCAGGCAATCCCACTGGGGCAGCACCAGCGCGGGCACGCCGACGTCGAAGCAGTTCAGCGCAGCCGCCATCCGGACCGCGCGTTCCTCGCTGCCCACCAGAATGATCGCACTGGTCTTGCTACCTAGCAGCTTGTCGGCCAGTCGCAGAGCAACGCCTTCCGCCGGGGGAGCGACAGATTCGGCCACGTCGGCTTGGTCCTGGATGCCGCTGGAGTCGGATACCGCTGCCGGTCGGGCACGAGTCGAGGAAGAGGTTCTGGCCATGGTACCGCCGTTGGACGAGGCAGCCGAACGGCTCGCGTCGATCTCCGTTCCACCGATGGTGTTGAGAGTCCTGCCTATTCTCCGGGTACTCCCGCCCAAGTGTCACATTTTGGCAACATTTGTCTTGAAGGGTGGCGGCCTCTGGGGCATTGTCGCCCGGTAACCTGCTGGACCCGGGACCTCCCTCTCATGACCGAGACAGCAATGGCCCTCGACTCGAGGGCAGGTGGCCTGGACGCGTCCCCGCGCGCACGCCTGCCGTTCGGGAGCCGCAACCGGCACACACTGCGGCTCTTCGGCTTCCTCGTCGTCATCGCCTCCGTTCTGGTCTCGTCCGCCTCGTTCTTCCTGATGAGCGGGGCGACCAACATCGAGCCCACTCCCGAGCAGTGGACCGTCATCTGGGTGGTCAACGGGCTGCTCGTACTCACCGTGATCGCGCTCGTCGTCACCGAAGCCGTGCTGCTGGTGCAGTCGCGCCTCCGACGACAGGCGGGCTCGGGCCTCCAGATCCGCATGGTGGCGATGTTCGCATTCGCCGCCGCGGTCCCCGCAGCCATCGTCGCCGTGGTTGCGACCATCGCCCTCAACCAGGGTCTCGATCAATGGTTTTCCGAGCGCACGCGCGTCATGGTCGAGAGCTCCCGACTCGTCGCGCGCTCCTACATGCTCGAGCACGCGCAGGTCCTTCGCGACGATATCATCTGGGTGGCGACCGAACTTGAGCAGGCACGGGGCACCTTCGGAGCCGATCGCGAGAAATTCGAGCGCATCCTGACCGCTCTGGCGGTCACCCGTTCGCTGCCCTTCACCTCGCTCATCTCGGTTGATGGCGATACGCTGATGCGGGCCCAGATCAATGCCCAGGGCACCGCACCGCGGGTGCCGCAGGCGCTCATGCCCACCGTTGTCGAGGGCGTCCCGACACTGATCGCCCCGGGCCAGACCAACCTCGTCGGGGCAGTGGTCAAGCTCCGCGGCTACGACAACACCTATCTCTTTGTCGCCCGGCCGGTGGACCCCGAGGTTCTCGAGTTCATGCGGCTGACCGACGACAACGTTACCCAGTACCGCCAGTACGCGTCCAACCGGCTGGTCTTCCAGATCACCTTCACCATCATGTACCTCGGCCTGGCCGTGGTTCTGCTGCTGGCCGCGCTCTGGGTCGGCATCGCGCTCGCCAACCGCTTCGTCGATCCGATCCGCAACCTCATGGTTGCCTCCAACCGCGTCAGCCAGGGCGATCTCGATGTCCAGGTGCCGGAAAAGGAGGGTAGGGGGGATCTCCGCGATCTTAGCCGCGGCTTCAACCGCATGACCCAGCAGCTCAAGACCCAGCGTCTGGCACTGGTCGAGGCGAGCGCCACCAACGAGAAGCGCCGACAGTTCACCGAGGCGGTGGTGGAAGGCGTGTCGGCCGGCATCGTCGGCCTCGACCCCTTCGGCCTCATCACGCTGGTGAACGCCCGTGCCGCCGAGATGATGGGCAAGCCCGAGCTCGAGCTCATCGGCCAGGCGCTCGATAAGGTCGTGCCCCAGCTCGCCCCGATCGTCGAGCGCGCGAAATCTTCGCGGCGCGGACAGATCGCCGAAAAGATCGAGATCGGTTCGGGACCCGACTACCGCACCTATCAGGTCCAGCTCACCCGCGAGGGTACTGTCGCCGAGAGCAAGGGCTTCGTCGTCACTCTCGACGACATCACCGACCTGCTATCGGCCCAGCGCACAGGCGCCTGGGCGGACGTGGCGCGCCGCATTGCGCACGAGATCAAGAATCCGCTGACGCCCATCCAGCTCTCCGCCGAGCGCCTGCGCCGGCGTTACGCCAGCAAGTTGCAGGACGATTTCGACATCTTCGACAAGTGCATCAACACCATCGTGCGCCAGGTCGGCGACATCGGTCGCATGGTCGATGAGTTCTCTGCGTTCGCCCGTATGCCGGAGGCAAGCTTCGAGAAGGGCGACATCGCCGAGACGGTGCGTCAGGCCGTGTTCCTCGAAAGCGTTCGCCTGCCGGAGATCGACATCTCGGTGGAGCTGCCAGAGGAGTCGATCATTGCCTGGTTCGATCCGCGCCTGATCTCCCAGACCCTCACCAACCTCATCAAGAATGCGGTGGAGGCGATTGAAGGGGCAGGGCTCGACAAGATCGTCAACCCACGGATCGTCGGCGCGGCAATTGCCGAACCCGATACCATCCGCATTACGGTGTCCGACAACGGCAAGGGCTGGCCCAAGGAGAACCGTCAGCGGCTCCTCGAGCCCTACATGACGACCCGGGAAAAGGGCACGGGCCTCGGTCTGGCGATCGTGGCCAAGATCATAGAGCAGCACGGCGGCACGGTTGAGCTGATCGACGCGGAGCCCGATGCGAACGGCCGCGTGGGCGCGTGCTTTGCCATGACGCTGCCACTTCGGCGCGCGCAGGAGACGCCCGCGGCGAACGAGACTCCGGCGCAGACCGCCGGCAACGAGAACAACAAGGAGGATGCTGCCCCGATCCCGGCAGCAGCTGACATCTGATGGCGCTCGACATCCTGATCATCGACGACGAAGACGACATCCGCGACCTCATCGCGGGCATCCTCGAAGATGAGGGGTATGAGACGCGACAAGCGCATGACGCGGACTCGGCGCTCAACGAAATCTCCCGCCGCCGGCCCAGCTTGGTCTTCCTCGACATCTGGATGCAGGGAAGCCGGCTCGACGGGCTGCAGTTGCTCGATGTCCTGCAGATCCAGCATCCGGACATGCCGGTCGTCATGATCTCGGGCCACGGCAATGTCGAAACCGCCGTCTCGGCCATCCGCCGCGGCGCCTACGACTACATCGAAAAACCATTCAAGATCGACCGGCTGCTGCTTATCACCCAGCGCGCCATGGAGGCGACGCGCCTCAAGAACGAAGTCGCTGAACTCAAGGAAAGAGCGATCACCAAGAGTGCCGATCTCGTCGGTAACTCCCCGGCATTGCAGCAGATTCGGGCCGTAATCGAAAAATCCGCCCCCACCAACTCCCGCATATTCATTTCGGGAGCTTCGGGTACTGGCAAAGGACTTGCGGCGCGGCTGATCCATCAGCGCAGCCCGCGGGCGGAGGCGCCGTTCGTCGAGATCAACTGCTCGCTCTATTCCCCAGACGAGGTTCCGGTCGTGCTGTTTGGGCGCGAGAGCCGCGACCGCACCGGCACAGTGCGCGCAGAGGTTGGTGCTCTGGAACGCGCTCATGGTGGCACGCTCTACCTCTCGGAGGTGGCTTCGCTGCCTCCGGCGGCTCAGGCCGCTCTGCTGCGCACGCTGGTCGACAACCGTTTCAATCGTGTTGGCGGCACCGTCGCGGTCCCAATCGACGTCCGGGTGATATCATCGAGCTCGCAGAACGTTGCGCAACTGATCGAGAACGGCCAGTTCCGCTC
>JAEZBF010000381.1 GCA_023427545.1 Pseudomonadota bacterium | reverse complement strand
CGCCATGACGAGGCCCATCACCGTGTTGGCGGTGACCGCGATGGCGGTGACGAGAAGAGTCAGTTCGACCGCGGCGAGCGCATCCGGCTCCACCAGCGCCAGCGAATAGGCCTCCCAGCCCTTGCTGAAGGCCTGGGCGAACACGTTGATCAGCGGCAGCAGGATGAACAGGCCGATGAAGAGCGTGGCAAGGGCGATGACCGCCCATTTGACTGCCACCGGCTCGGCGCGCACGCCGTCAGGACTGTGGGGCGCGCTCATCCTGCCCTCCCGGTGCGGCTTTCCGCCCAGCGCTGCAGGCCGTTGATGATGAAAAGCAGGATGAACGAGGCGACCAGCATGGTGGCGGCGATGGTGGTGGCGTCCGCGTAGCGGAACTCCTCCAGCCGGATGACGATCAGCAGCGGCGCGATCTCCGACACGTTCGGCAGGTTGCCGGCGATGAAGATCACCGAGCCGTATTCCCCGACGGCCCGCGCAAAGGCGAGCGAAAAGCCGGTGAGCACGGCCGGGGTGAGGCGGGGCAGGATCACCCGCGTGATCGTTTGCCACCGGTTCGAGCCAAGCGTCGCCGCCGCCTCCTCGAGCTCCTGCTCGAATTCCTCAAGCACCGGCTGCACGGTGCGCACCACGAACGGCAGACCGATGAAGATCAGCGCGATGACGATGCCAGTCGGCGTGTAGGCGATCTTCCAGCCCAGGTGCAGCGGACCGTTGGCAGACACCAGCCAGCCGATCCATCCCTTGGGCGCATAGAGCGAGGAGAGTGCGATGCCCGCAACCGCGGTCGGCAATGCGAACGGCAGGTCGACGATGGCATCGAGGATGCGCCGCCCCGGGAACTTGTAGCGCACGAGCACCCAGGCGACGATCACCCCGAAGACCACGTTGACCAGCGCCGCGATCAGCGACGAACCGAAGCTGACCCTCAACGCATTCACCGTGCGCGGCGCCGTCGCGATCGCCACCATCTGCTCGATCGGCACCCCCGCCGCTTTCACGAACAGCGCCAGGATGGGGATCAGCACGATCAGCGAGAGGTAGGTCAGCGTATAGCCGAACGTCAGCCCGAAGCCGGGTATGACGCTCGGCTTGGCGAAGCTCCATCCCGCACGCGCGGGGTGGAGCGCGGCCCTCACTGCAGGGGAGGAGGCCGTCGCGACAGCCGCCTCCAGGGGACTACTGCGCGGTATAGATCTGGTCAAAGGTACCACCGTCGCCGAAGTGCTTTGGCTGCGCAGTGGCCCAGCCCCCAAAAAGCGGATCGTCGATTGTGATCAGCTTGATGTCGGGGAAGCCCTCGAGCAGGCTCTTGTCCTCGACCAGGTCGGGCTTGGATGGACGGTAGTGGTTCTTGGCCGCAATGGTCTGTCCCTCGGGCGAGTAGAGGTACTCGAGGTAGGCCTTGGCGAGTTCGGTGGTGCCGTGTGCCTCGGCGTTCCTGTCGACCACCGCTACGGGCGGTTCGGCCAGGATCGAACTCGGCGGGGAAACGATGTCGAAGTTGTCGGCGCCGAACTCGTCAAGCACCAGATAGGCCTCGTTCTCCCAGGCGAGCAGGACGTCTCCGAGTTCCTTCTGCGCGAAGGTGACGGTTGCGCCGCGGGCGCCGGTGTCGAGCACTGGCACGTGCTGATAGAGCCGCTTGATGTAGTCGACGACCTTGGCCTCGTCGCCACCGTACTCGGTGCTGGCCCAGTCCCAGGCGGCAAGGTAGTTCCACCGCGCGCCACCTGAGGTCTTGGGGTTGGGCGTGATGACCTCGACGCCATCCTTCACCAGGTCGCCCCAGTTCAGGATCCCCTTGGGATTGCCCTTGCGGACGAGGAACACGATCGTCGAGGTATAGGGCGTCGAGTTGTTCTCGAACCGGCCGCGCCAGTCCGGCGCGATCAGCCCGGATTTCTCCACGATGGCGTTGATGTCGCCCTCGAGCGCGAGGGTGACGACGTCCGCCTGCAACCCATCGATCACCGCCTGGGCCTGTTTGCCCGAACCGGCGTGGCTCTGCTCGATCGTCACGTTGTTTCCGGTGGTCTCCTTCCAGTGCGCGGAGAATGCCTGATTGTACTCCTCGTAGAGCTCTCGCGTTGGGTCGTAAGAGACGTTGAGCAGTGTCTGGTCCTCTGCGCGGACGGTGATCACACCGGCGAGACCGATAGCGGCGACCAGGCCGCCGTAAGCTAGGATTCGGGTCAGACGTTGCACGGAGCGAACTCCCTCGTTGCTGATGCCGATACACTACTTGTCTGGTCGTCTATCCCTCAAGGCGGGGCGCTAACGCCGATCTGGAGCTTTTGAGAAAACCTTTCCTCTAGTTGCTGTCTTGAGCGGCAAAGTCATGCCTTCAGCGTTCCAAACCCGCCTCAGGTGAGCAATCTGTACTCACGACCCGAGCGGAATTAAGGTCTCGGTCGGGTCGGCCGGCACTTCCGTTGCATCGGCAAGGGTGGTGCGGTCGAGCACTTCACGTGTTGCAATCGCTACCTTGGCGAAGACATGCCGTATTTCGCAGGCGCCCTCATCGGCGCAATCGCGGCAGCGCTGGTAAGCGATCTTGGAGAGGCACGGGAGCGGCGCGATCGGCCCGTCGATCAGACGCAGCACCGCGCCGAACGTCACCTTCTCGGCCGGCCGGACCAGGACATAGCCGCCCAGGCGTCCGCGCCGGCTGTCCACGAGCCCTGACTTCTTGAGATCAAGCAGGATCTGCTCGAGAAACTTCTTGGGTATCCCCTGCGACCTCGAAATTTCCGAGATCATCAGCGGCTGGCCGTGACCGGTGGCGCGGCTCAGCGCCACGAGAGCACGCAGCGCGTATTTCGCCTTTTGCGAGATCATCGGCAGTCAAGGTCCCGGCGACAGAGCGCCCTCCAGCCCTGTCTAGCGCACGAGGGGCGCCTCCGCTACGGCGGCGGTGGCACCGGTGTTGGTCACGCAGACTCGCTTGGGCTGCGCCGCCGGTCGTCATCGCTAGACGGCGGCTTGTCCGACGGCACCGTATCCGGCTCCGGCGCGGGGACTTCGACCGGACCGTTCGGGCCCGGTGCCTCCAGCGGCGCCGGCGGCTCGACGGGCTCCTGCGGCCCCGGCGGCACCTCCTCGGGAGCCGGCGGATGCGGCGGGATCTCGGGCGCCGGCGGCACTGGCGGATCGTCCCACGGCGACGGCTCGGGCCCAGGCGGCAACTCGGCCGGAGCCGGCGCCGGGGGAACCTCGCGCGGCGGCTCGGAGGGAGCGACCGGGCTTGGCTGCGGCGCCTCCGGAGGCGCGGTCGGCGCGGCAGCTTCCTCGGGCGGCGGAACGTCCGGGGGGGCGCCGGGCGTTTCCTCAGCCCACGACACCGGGTCAGCAGCCCGCTCGCCGGCATTGCTCGCGAGCCCCTCGCTCTCGTCCGGCGTCGCTTCCCACATTGCCCCGCCGAGCGTATCGGCAGCGGCCTCGCTCTCGGACATCTCGGTCAGCGTCTCCGCCGCTGCCTTTGTATCCAGCCCCCAGTAGTCGGGATAGGGCTCGATGGGCTCGGGCACGTCGGACGCGTCCTGCGCCGCGGCATCCTCTTCCGCAAACACTAGGCGCTCTTCAGCGGCGGCCAGGCGCTCCTCTGCCTCGGCGCCCACCTCGCGCTCCTGCTCCTGAGCGGCCTCTTCGCGACCTTCGTCATCGGGAGCCGCCCAGCTGTCCTCGTCCACGGCCATCGGCGCGCCTTCGGATATCGGCGCGTGTTCGGCATCCTCTTCCGCCACCACGCGCTCCTCCACGATAGAGGGATCGGCAACCGCAGTGGCCTCCTCGACAATCAGGGGCTCGGTAACCGGCGTAGGCTCCACCACCTCCGCTTGTGGGACATCGCTCAGTTCGGCCACAGGTTCTGACTCTGGGACCGGAACGCCCCCCCGCTCGGCCTCGTAGACCGCGTCGAGCTCCGGGTCCGCCTCTGCCGCCACCCCGACCTCCGGCTCCGCCGCCGCCTCGACGGCCGGCTCATGTAGCCAGCTCTCGTCCTCCCCGGCCGCAGCGCTCTCCTCAGGGACTGGCGGCGGAGTGTCCTCGAGGTCGAGCGCACGTCCGAGCGCCGCCTCGATCGACGCAGCAGCGGCAAGCGGCGGCGCCGCCGGCGGCAGAGGCTCCGGCCCGAGGGATCCCCGCGCCGGTGCCCTGACATCTAGCGCCTTTCCCAACGCCCGCTCGACGGCCACGCTGGTCGCTTCCGGTTTGAGCGGCACTGCGCGCACTAGGTCGAGCATCCCCATGCCGATTTCGCGCTCGCCCATGATCACGCCATCGGCACCGAGGTGGCGCAGGTGCACCTCCTCTTCGTCGGAGTGCGCGCGCGCGATGATCCGCGCACTGGGGTTGAGCTTGCGGCTCTGCTCGGTAGCCTGCCCGGCCTCGAAGGCATTGGGTATGGCGACGATGATGGTGTCGGCCCCCTTGACGTTGGCGAGTTGCATCGCCTTCGCGGTCGCGGCATTTTCCACGATCGTTTCGATGCCCGCGGCCCGCGCCGCCTGCACCCGCGGTTCCGCATCCTCGATGAGGACGAACGGCCGGCCCTCTTGCTGGAGCCCGTCGCCGACCACCGTGCCCACCCGGCCATAGCCGATCAGCACCGTGTGGTGCTCGAGGCTGGTCGGTGGCTGCACGGCCACCGTGACCGGTGCGGGAGCGGCTTCCGGCGCTGTCAGCGCCGGTTCCAACCGTCCCGTCGGCGAAAGGTCCGCCGCGCCTCCGAACCGGGCTTCCAGCACCGGCCTGAGCCGCTCGGCCGCCCAGAACATCAGCGGGTTGATCAGGATGGAGATCATCGCCGCGGCAAGGATCAGGTCACGCCCCTCGAGCGGCAGCAGCCCCAGGCTGATACCGAGCCCGGCCAGCACGAAGGAGAATTCGCCGACCTGCGCGAGGCTCGCCGTCACCGTCAGCGCCGTGGAAATAGAGCGCCGGAACAGCACCATCAGCAGGTAGGCGATGACCGATTTGCCGATCAGCACGATGAACAGCACGCCCAGCACCGGCAGCGGGTCACGCGCAAAGATCGATGGATCGAACAGCATGCCCACGGCAACGAAGAACAGTACCGAGAACGCGTCGCGCAGCGGCAGCGTCTCTTCCGCCGCGCGATGGCTGAGCTCGCTTTCCGAGAGGATCATGCCCGCAAAGAACGCCCCCAGCGCCAGCGACACCCCGAAGAGGTAGGCCGACCCCGCCGCCACCCCGAGCGCCACCGCCAGCACGGCCAGCCTGAACAGCTCGCGGCTGCCGGTATGCGCGGTGTAGTGCAGCAGCATCGGGATCAGCCGGCGCCCGACCACCAGCATGAAGCCGATGAACGCTGCGAGCTTGACCAGCGTCACGGCGATCGTTCCGGGCAGCCCGAGCTCCATCCGCAGCATGCGCTCTACGAACGCAACGAACGGATCATCGCCCGCAAGCGAGGCGCCGCCGCCAAGCGGCGCCAGCGCTGGGATCAGCACCAGCGCGAGAACCATCGCGATGTCTTCAACGACCACCCAACCCACCGCGATCCGGCCGCGTTCGCTGTCGAGCAGGTGGCGGTCCTGCAGGGCCTTGAGCAGCACCACGGTCGACGCCACCGAGAGGGAGAGCCCGAGGATGACGCCGGCAAAGATGGGCCAGCCCATCAGCGTCGTCATGCCGACGCCCATCGCCGTGCCGAGCACGATTCGCCCCAGCGACCCCGGTATCGCCACCGTCTGCACGGAGATCAGGTCGCGAAGCGAGAAGTGCAGCCCGACGCCGAACATCAGGAGGATGACGCCGATCTCGGAGAGCTCGAGGGCGAGTTCCTGGTCGGCAACGAACCCCGGCGTGAACGGCCCCACCAGCACGCCCGCCAGCAGGTAGCCGATCAGTGGCGGCAACCGCAGGCGGTTGGCGGCGGCGCCGAGTATGAAAGCGAGCACGAGGGCCGCAACGATCGTTGAGATCAGGGGCGTCTCATGCGTCATGCAATCGTCTCCGGTGAGGTGGCT
>JAEZBF010000363.1 GCA_023427545.1 Pseudomonadota bacterium | reverse complement strand
CCGATTTATGCTGCGGGTGACGGCGTCGTCGAGAAAGCCCAGTGGGTTTCGGGGTATGGAAAGTACATCGAGATCAAGCACGTAAACGGCATCGAGACCGGCTACGGCCACCAGAGCCGCTTCGCTGAAGGCATAAAGCCCGGCGTCAAGGTCAAGCAGGGCCAAATCATCGGCTATGTCGGTTCGACCGGCAATTCGACCGGCCCGCACCTGCACTTCGAGATCAAGGTCAATGGCCGGTTCGTCGATCCGCTGAGCGTCAAGCTACCCCGCGACAAGTCCCTGCCGCAGCAGTACGCGGCCGCCTTCAAGCAGACGGTCAACCAGATCCACGACCTGATGGCCCGCGACCCCGCCCCCCAACCGGTCACCGTTGCCTCGGTGAACTAGCGTCCCTCGCCCGGCGTCTCAGCTGCCTGCCGCGGTGAACCGCGATTGAGCGTCAGCCATGCGATCGCCGCGGAGGCTAGCGACAGGGCGGCGGTGACCCAAGCGATGGCTGAGAACGCAGCGTTGGTTGCGGTGATGCGCGCCGTATCCGCGGCGGGATCAAGGGCGCTTTCGGGGGCAACGCCAAAGAAGATCGGCAGTTCGGCGGCTGCGCCAAGCGTGCGCTCGAAGACGACGGTCACAATACCGCCAAGGATTGCGACGGCGAGAAGGGCGGCGACGCGCGCGACCGCATTGTTGACGCCGGAGGCGACACCGGTGTCGGAATCGGGTAGCGCCGTCATGACCGCGGTCGACAACGGGGAGACCACAAATCCCATGCCGATCCCGAGCAGGATCATCATCGGTACCACGGCGAACCAGACGTTCTGTAGTGGCGCGGTGAGCGCCATGCCAGCAAAGCTCATCGCCACGAGGACAGAGCCACCGGCGATCAGCGGTCCTGGCCCGACCCGGTCCGAGAGCCGCCCGCTCCAGGAGGACATCAGCGTCAGCACGATGCCGAGCGGCAGCAGCGCGACCGCGACCTGGGCTGGTGACACCCCCCAGCCCGCAATCATCGTCATCGGCAGGTAGAAGAGGATTCCGCCGAGCGCGAAATAGAGGCACAGCGTTAGCGCGTTGGCCCCCGAGAACTGCACATTGCCAAAGAGCCGCAGCGGCATCATGGGATGCGCCGTGCGGGTTTCCCAGATGAGGAACGCCAGTAGCAGAACCGCGCCGCCACCGCACCACAGCACGATATGTGAGAGGGGCGGTACGCCCTCTTCACCGGTGCCGGTGAGTCCAAGCGCCATCGCAAAAAGACCAAGCGTCACCAGCACACCTCCGACGACATCGAGGCGGCGCCCCTCCCCCGGCGGATCGTCCGGCACCCGCGTCCACAGCAAGGCGAGCGCGAGTCCGCCCAGCGGCAGGTTGACGGCAAAGACTAGCCGCCAGCTCCAGTCGCCCAAAGTGCTGAGCACGAGTCCACCGAGTATCGGTCCGAGGATGGTGGTGAGGGACGACGCCGAAGCCCAGATGCCGATTGCCCAGCCACGCCGATCGCGCGGATAGGCCTTGGCGATGATCGCCAGGCTCCCGGGCACCATGAGCGCAGCGCCCGCCCCTTGCACGCCACGCGCAATGATCAGCAGCAGCGGCGTCGGGGCGACGGCCGAAACGAGCGAAGCGACGACGAAAACCGCGATCCCCAGGGAGAATACCCGCTTGAGCCCGTAACGATCTCCGGCCGCGCCGCCGATCAGCAGCAGCGAGGAGAGGAACAGCAGGTAGCCGTTCGAGACCCACTGAACGTCCCCGAAAGTCGCGCCCAGGTCTGCGCGAATCGCCGGCGTGGCGATGGAGATCACCGAGCCATCGATGAAGCCCATGGCGGAGGCGAGGATCGCCGCTACCAGCACATAGATGCGCGCATTGGCGGGGCAGAAGGTGTCGCTGGTCGTGGCCTCGCTTGCCATCTGAACCCTCAGGTGGGTTGCGTTTCGAGGATGGCGAACGCGGAGCGCGTTGCGATCTGCCGCGGCGGCGCGAAGCCGGTCGCCTCGAGCAGCGCCGAGTACTCCGACCGCGTGCGTTCCTTGGCGCCGGGGAACAGCGCCATCATCTGCATGTCGCCAAGGAGGCTGAGAATGCTCTGCTTGGCCGGGTCGTCATCGAGGACCTGCTCGATGATCAACAGCCGCGCCTCCGCCCCCATTGCGCGGCGAACGCACCGGAGAATTTCGAGGCAACGCTCGTCGGACCAATCGTGCAGAATTTGCGCCATCGTGTAGATGTCGCCTCTAGCCGGAACCGCGGCGAAGAAGTCAGTCGGAACGCACGTGCAGCGCTCGAGCAGCGCCCCCATCGCGGCTTCTGCTCCCTGGATCACGCCAGCCTGGTCTGCCAGCACCCCGCGTGAGCCATGGTGGCGCGCAAGGATTGCCGCCAAGAGACCGCCGTTCCCGCCACCGACATCGACCACCGTCCTAGAACCAAAATCGTAAGCTTCCGCAACGGCTGCGTGCCTGTCGTCGGGGCTGTGCTGCATGAACTCGTCGAAGATCCGCCCCTCTTCGGGGTGTGCGGAAAGGTAGGGCCAGTTCGCCATCCCCGTCGCCTTCTCGAACGCCGGCTCGCCGGTCCGCAGCGAATGTACTATCTCTCCCCACGTCGCCCACATGCTGGGCATCCCCCAGAACCGCGCTGCATAGTGCAGTGTCGGCACCGAATCGCTCCTGAGGAGCTGCGATCTCTCGGTGTGGGTGACGCGCCCACCGGCATCGATGGCGAAGAAGCCGAATGCTGCGAGAGCCCGAAGCAGGCGATGCAGCTTCTCGGGCACCGCCCCGACCTCGTCAGCGAGCTCAGAGAGCGGCCGCCCCTCTCCGACCCGGTCGGCAATGCCAAGCTCGGCTGCGACGTGGATCATCTGCGAGACTTGCTGACCGCGCATGAGCAGCGCGCTTTCGAGGTAAGTATTTGACGCCATCGCTGCCCCCCGGCCGCCGCTGCCGACAAGACTACGGCATCCGCCGCGCCGAGTCTCCTCCCCGAATGCTTCGTCTCTCTTGATCTGAAGGGAAGGAAGTAGCAGCGTCGCCTAGACCATCCAGGCCTTTCACTCGCCTTCTGGCTGATACACCATCAGTTCGGCACCGCCCGGCTCTGCAAAGAACAGTCGGCGGCCACCGGGATAGGCATAAATCGGGCGAGTGATTGTGCCACCCCCGTCAACAATCGCTGCTGACGCGGCCTCGATATCATCGGTGCGGATGCCGATCACGGGTGCGGTGCGCCGGTCACCGCTGTCGCCATTGATGCCGCCAAGCACTCCGCCATCCCAAATTTCGATGTAGTCGTCACCATAGGCCTGCGCGCTGAAGCCAAAGGCCTGCGAGAAAAACGCGCTGGTCCGGCCCGCATCGGGAGCCGGCAACTCGAAGTAGTCGATGACTATTTTGTCATGCTTGACCTCCGTTCCCTATTTGTTCTTGCATGTACACTCCCGGAGAGCAAGAGCGGGGATTTGGGAACTGCAGACG